>CANHLB010000144.1 GCA_947461335.1 Burkholderiaceae bacterium
ACCCCAAACTGGTGCCCGCTATAAGCGGTCGCAATGGGATTGGAGAATTTCTGAGAAGGTGTTTCTAAAGCGTTCCCTGCCAATACCGCTAACCAAGCATCTTCTGTGGGGAGACCTTTGTCATTGACTTGAATATTGATAAGTGAGGCTGCGGATGAGGAGAATGCTACCCAGTAAGGGTCTGGAATAGGGCTTGGATATAGATTTTCAATGGCGTCATCGCCGCTTAATATAAATGCCATAAGAACTATTCTAGGTGTATTTACCAAATGGCGTGCAAGCCTCTAAAATCACATTATGAACAAACAAGTACAGATCAATCCACAAACCCAGCTAGCCAATTTAGGGGAAGAATTAAACGTCCCCTTTTTGAAGCTTTTGGGCGTTCGCTGTCTTAGCGCAGAAATGGGTAAAGGTGAAATTCTTCTTGCCTTAAAGCCGGAGCACACCAATACCTGGGCAGTTGCCCATGGTGGCGTTCTACTTACTTTAATGGATGTGGCTATGGCAGTAGCTGCTCGATCGGGGGATCCTGGCGATCGAAGTGTTGTCACAATTGAATTAAAAAATAATTTTATGCAAGCTGCCAATGGAATATTGCGAGTAAAGGCTGATACGGTTCGCAGCACTGCCACAATGGCATTTTGCGAAGCTAAACTTTATAATGACCAAGGCGAAGTATGCTGCATGGCGACTGGTACATTTAAGTACCTCAAGCGTTTAGCGACACGCGATGCTGATGGCGATCGCGTGGTTAATGAAGATCTTCGCAACGAGGCGAATGATTAAAAAGTTAAACGGAAAGATTTGAACCTGGGGCAGTAGTAAGCGCCCCGGTAACAACATCATGGCCAACAGTGCCAGTAGCATCAAAACGACGCTCCACCATTTCAAACTGACCATCTTTGCGAATTCTCAGAATGGTGCTTGAACGCGTTCCGTAAGAGGCGGTTTTAATAAAGGCGGGAGATAGGGCTTTTTCCCACTCGCGACTCACTCCAGTATTGGGTAGTTCGTGATCACTCGCATGATGAGTATCTGCCAATAATTTTAAGTATTGATCCGCGTTTTTCAATTGGCCACTATCCATCGCCAAAGTCTGTGCAAAGGCGGCTACACGGTGATTTACCTTGGGCCATGGTGTGTCTAACATAGCATTTGAAAGACCATAAACACCTGCATCTAGAGGTTGGTGCGGAAACACCTTACGAGGGCGAATATTTTGGCCCATGATCATGCGATTGCTAACCCAATGCATTTCTGCATTTTCAGGATCACTTAGATCTGCCATGAGAAGATTAAATCCGTTATAACCCTGAAAACGTTTTGAATTCTCCTGAATAAAAGTTTTAGGAGCATCTTTACCGGCCAGATACATCATGGAGAGTTCGCCACGTGTTCGTGAATCAGGATTTTTTTCGCTAGGCGCTCTGACATTGGTAAGAGCTGCGAACTTACCAGTCTTTGTAAATCCTAACCATGTTCCAGGGCTACCTAATACATCAGCACGATCTCTTCCCGCTAAAACATGAGGATGTTCGGGCCACCAAGAGATTCCTTCAGTGTTACGCTCGTAAAACTCATCGCGATTAGCTGCCACTACCAATGGGTAGTCAGGATGAGAATTCCAAGCGAAGAGGATAAGGCACATAAAAGGGTTTAGATCTCAATCAGGGGATATGGCAATAGATCCATTTTTAACACAGGTCCATCTATACTTCCAAGATGGATTTCCCCATTTTCGAGCGCCTCAAGTTTGCATTCCAATTGAAAGCCGATTCTATCGGGATCTTCAGCGCTAGGAGAGGATAAAACGACCATTCCAGCTGGTTGATTTGGGTCATTAGAATGAAAAAGCTCGGTTCCTGCAGCAATAGATTGGCTGTTCAGCGCATCTTTATTGGTGTGGGCTAATTGCAGACGTCTTTTGATAACGCCTCGATATTGACTACGGGCAACGATTTCTTGCCCAGGATAGCAACCTTTTTTGAAATCGACCCCAGCAACCGATTCAAAGTTAATCATTTGAGGTACAAATTGTTCTTGCGTTGCAAGAACAATTCTAGGAATTGCACTGATGACTTCAAGATAGTCCCACTGAGTAGAGTCTTCGCTCAGATTTATTGTGTTACTGTCATTTTGCTGGGCAATTAATACGCGAGCATGTATTTGGTCTTTATACAGTACGTCTGGTAAACGTAATCCAACCTGATGGGATTCTAATTTCAAGTCAGTAAGGCCTAAATCTCTTCCGTAACGAGCAGATACATTCCATTCTGCTGAAGCATCGATGACTTTTACTTTTGAGCGCAGTACAAACATTGATAAACGTTTAGCAGTACTAGCCGCTATGTCTTTGCTAATAAATAAGGCAAAGCGGTCGTCAGCATTTTCATTACTTGGAAACAGGGCGAGCCAAGCGCTTGCCAACAACCTTCCTTTTGGGCTGCAATACCCAACGAGCCTTACTGATTCATGCTTATAGGCAATTTGTGGTGAAAAAGTACGATTTAAGCCTAGAACAGAGTTACTTAGTTGATTTTGTAAAAAGCTGGCAGCATCTGCGCCTTCAACAAAGATTAAGCCCCACTGGGGCAAAGCGACTAGATTTGGGGAGTTTTGAGCTTGATTGATCATGACCCTTTTATCATAGCCTGATGAGCAAAAAAAAACAGGGAGGAGCTTATTCCAGCCTAAAAAATTCTAAAGGACGAAATTTTAGGTCCTGGCTTTATGGATTTGTTGCCTTACTTAGCCTTTTATACGCGAGCATCTTTCTTTGGCCAGTTGTGCCATCTAAGCCCAATGTTGCAGATTCATCTGCCTATAAAGTCAAAATTGAGCCTCAATCAGGTGTAACTAGCATATCTGAGCAGTTGCGTTCTCAAGGCCTCTTGGTGAACGTCATTCCTTTTCAAATTAGTGCGAGAGCTTTATTTTTAGGATCCAAACTCAAACCAGGAACTTATCTTTTACCAACGGGTGCAAGCTTAGGAACAATCCTCTTACAAATAGCGCGGGGAGATAGTGTACGAGAAAGTATTGCCATCATCCCAGGTATGACAATCTGGCAATTAAGAAGTTTAGTTGACTCTCATGCAGCTTTACTTCACACCACTAAAGGCATGAGCTCAAAAGAGCTATTGCAAAAACTCAATCTTTCGTACCCATCACTAGAAGGTATTTTTCTGCCGGATACTTATATTTTTGATCCCGGTGAGTCTGATATCAACATCTACCGTAGGGCATCTCAAGCAATGAATAAACAGCTCTCTCATACATGGTCACAAAAAGCATCGGCTTCACCGCTCAAGAGCCCCTATGAACTTCTCATACTATCTTCCATTGTAGAGAAGGAAACTGGTCGCTCAAGTGATCGAGAATTGGTTGCCGCAGTCTTTTCCAATCGGCTAAATAAAGGGATGCTGCTGCAGACTGATCCAACGATAATCTATGGAATTGGGCCAAAATTTACTGGTAATTTACGTAAAGCAGACCTACGTAAAGACAATCCCTACAATACCTATATGCACAAAGGTTTACCCCCAACGCCCATCTCCATGCCAAGCAAGGAGTCCATTAATGCTTCCATTCATCCGGCAGCGAGTAATGCCTTATATTTTGTAGCTAGGGGCGATGGAACTAGCCAATTTTCTCAAAGCCTGAACGAACATGAGATTGCAGTAGATAAATACCAACGGAAGCTAAACCGCGCTTCTCAATAACTAGATTTAATCAATATGACATCAATGTATCCAGGATATTTCATTAGCTTTGAGGGCATCGACGGTGCTGGCAAGAGCACCCATATCGAGTCATTTCAAAAATTGATGCAAGAACGCTATCCCCAACGTGAAGTGGTAATGACGCGCGAGCCTGGTGGAACTTCACTAGGCGAGCGGCTTAGGACATTATTGCTGGATGCTCCTATGAATCTAGAAACAGAGGCCTTATTAATGTTTGCAGCGCGTCGTGAGCATATCGCCCAAGTAATAGAGCCAGCCTTGAGTGCTGGAAAAATAGTGATTTCTGATCGCTTTACCGATGCAAGCTTTGCCTATCAAGGGGGAGGGCGGGGCTTAAGTCTCAAAAAGTTAAATGAGTTGGAGCACTGGGTACAAGGGCGCCCTAATGGAGTTTTGCTTCAACCTAATTTGACAATTCTTTTTGATCTGCCTGGTGAGATTGCAGAAGCCCGTAGATCTAAAGTACGAGCTCCTGATAAGTTTGAAAAAATGGATTTGAATTTTTTTGAAAAGGTTCGGCAAGAGTATTTGCGTCGTGCCAAAGAAGATCCCAAGCGTTTTTACTTGGTAGACGCAACTAAAACTCCTGACCTTATTTGGAGCGATTTAAAAAAACTGGAAATTATCATCTAAATGAGTGATTTGATGCTCGCGGCACCGCCAAGAGAGCTAGCCCCATGGTTACAGCCTCTATGGGATGGTCTAGATTTTGCAAATTTCCCTAATGCGATCTTGCTCCATGGTCAATCTGGAATTGGTAAGTTTGCATTTTCTTTAGAGCTCTCTAGGGCTCTTTTGTGCGAGTGCGCTCAAACGACTTACCGGCCATGCCGGCAATGTGAAGCTTGTCATTGGTTTGATACTGGGAATCATCCTGACTTTATTGCTCTAGTACCTGAGACTCATCGCAAACTGTTGCCACAGGCTGACTATGAAAGCGATGACTCTCCCAAAAAAGTGAAGCCTACACGGGAAGATTCTGACACTGAAGCAAGTGATAAAAAAGAAAAGAAAAATATCTCTATTGAAGAAACTCGGAGTGCGATTGAGAGTCTAACGATTGGGTCTCATAGAGGCGGCAATCGTGTAATTCTGATTTATCCTCTGGAGTTACTTCGCCCTGATGCTGCAAATACCTTGCTCAAATCACTGGAAGAGCCACCGGCAAATACTATTTTTATACTGCTTGCCGATCGCGTTGATCGTGTCTTACCAACTATTCGTTCCCGTTGCAGATTATTGACTGCCCCACGTCCAGATCGCTCGCAAGGTTTAGCATGGTTACAGACTCAACTGAGCAAAATCAGTGGTCTCAAAGTCAG
>CANHLB010000145.1 GCA_947461335.1 Burkholderiaceae bacterium
GATTGCTTTCCTATATGGATCAGCGCTCTAATTTGCAATGCATGGTGCAACTATTATGGCAGTGAGCCGCTAAGGTGGCGAACGTGAGATTGAGCAAATTGTAGATCGCGGTACAGCTTCAGAGAGAGCTGCTTTGTTCTGGAGATGGACCATGGGCTTTAATGCCACCATGGAATCTATTCACCGTTGGGCTTGGTGGTTTGCTGTCTTAACACCTTTAGTTGGTGGTATTGGAATTTTGCTCACTGGCACAGTGGTAGATAACTGGTATTTATGGGCAGTGAAACACAATGTGGCGCCTTCTTACCCTGATGTTTTTGGTACTCCAATACCGGATCCAGCTACATCTGGATTTACACCGCCCCCTCCACCTGCTAACACAGGAGTTAAGCCATGAAGCAATTTAGAAAATTTCTGATATTGCCGGCTTTATTGGCAACTGTATTTTTGCTTTCCGGCTGTGAGAGACCGCCAATAGAAGCTGTCCAGCATGGTTACCGCGGGACTGCCATGGACTTAATTTATAACCCGCGCTTATTGGCTGAGCAAGCTGCGAAAAATGCTGTACCTGCCTCCGCTGGTCTAGCACCAGCAGAAGGACCAAAAGCAGGGGCGGTATATAAAAATGTAAAAGTCCTCAATAATTTGAGTGTTGGCCAATTCACTTCATTCATGGTTTCCATGACCAGCTGGGTTGCACCTGAGCAGGGCTGTTCTTATTGCCATAACCCAGCCAATTTTGCTGATGACTCCTTGTATACCAAGAATGTTGCACGCAATATGATTTTGATGACGCAGCGTGTGAATACTCAATGGCAAGATCACGTCGCTCAGACTGGTGTGACTTGCTATACATGCCATCGGGGTAATAACATTCCACAAAATGTGTGGTTTAAGGATCCTGTAGAAAAGGTCGGTAACGGATTGCTGGGTAACAAGAATGGTCAAAACACTCCAGTTGATGGATCTGGCTATTCATCCTTGCCAAAGAATACCTATGCAGATTATTTACTTAATAACGATAAGATTCGCGTCAATGGCGACACTGCTTTACCTACCGGCAATAAGAGCAGCATCAATGAAACCGAAGCTACCTATGGATTAATGATCCATTTCTCAAAGTCTTTAGGTGTTAATTGCACATATTGTCATAACACTCGGGCCGTAGCATCTTGGGAACAAAGCCCGCCTCAAAGAGCTAAGGCTTGGTATGCTATTCGAATGGCACAAGATATTAATAATAATTACATGGTGCCTATCACGGGATTATTTCCTCCGCATCGTTTAGGACCAACTGGAGATGTTGCTAAAGCGAACTGTGGTACCTGCCATCAAGGTGCTTACAAGCCTCTTTACGGCGTATCGATGTTGTCAGACTATCCATTTTTAACTGGGCCAGCTAAGGCAATACAAAAACCAAAAGAATCTCCTCCTCCAGCGAAATCGGTGGCGATGAAGTAATCTATAGTTTGTTCTAACCTATAGCGTCATAAGATCAATATGACGCTATTTTTTTGTAGAAAAGTTGGTTTGAGTAAATGTTAAAAAAAGCTGACTTTAAGGAAGACGAAGCATCCACTGCCATTGTGATTGGAAGTGGGTTTGGCGGATTAGCAGCAGCTATTCGTTTATCTTGTAAAGGCTATAAGGTCATTGTTCTTGAAAAATTAGATGCTCCAGGGGGCAGGGCATATGTCCATCGCCGTGACGGCTATACCTTTGACGCAGGCCCCACCATTATTACTGCACCATTTCTGCTAGAAGAATTATGGGAGTTGTGTGGCAAGAAGATGTCTGATGATGTGGATCTGCGCTTAATGGATCCTTTTTATCGCATTCGTTTTGACGATGGTACTCACTTTGATTACACGGGTGACCCAGCCAGAATGCGTGCTGAAGTTGCTAAGTTTGCACCAGAAGACTTAGCGGGTTACGAGCGATTTTTAGCGGAAGCAGAAAAATGCTACAAGCTTGGATTTCAGGAGTTAAGTTCTACGGCATTTGATTCACTTGGAGATTTAGTTCGCGCCATTCCATCGATGATTAAGATGCGCGCTTGGGAGAGCATCTATAAATTAGTTGCACGTCACTTAAAGAACGATAAGATACGCCAGGTGATGAGTTTTCATCCGCTCCTCATTGGTGGTAATCCTTTTTCTGTTACAGCAGTCTATGCACTCATCAACTCCTTAGAGCGCCGTCATGGTGTGCACTCTGCAATGGGTGGCACGGGCTCTTTAATTAAAGGCTTAGCAGGTTTATTAGCGGGTAGGGGTGTGCAAATTCGTCTGAACTCTGAGGTGAAACGTATTGAAGTAGAAGATGGTAAAGCACAAGGTGTCACGCTAGCCAATGGTGAATTTATTCCTGCAGATATTGTGGTTTCTAATGCAGATGCTGCATGGACTTATCAAAAACTCATCGCGCCAGAGCATCGTAAAGTGTGGACCGATGCTAAGGTGAATAAGAGCAAATACTCCATGAGTCTATTTGTTTGGTACTTTGGTACAGATAAACAATATCCTGACGTTCCCCACCATATGATCTTGCTGGGTAAGCGCTATAAAGAGCTACTCACGGATATCTTTAAGAAGCATGTGTTGGCCGATGACTTTAGTCTTTATTTGCATAGGCCAACTGCTACTGATCCGTCCTTAGCGCCAGCTGGCGGAGATGCATTTTATGTGTTGGCCCCAGTGCCCAATTTAGAAAGTGGTACTGACTGGGCTAAAGAGGCTGAGCCTTATCGTCAAGCGATTGCAAAGTACTTAGATGAAAGTGTTCTGCCTGGATTTGAAAAGCATCTCAAAACATCCTTTCTCATGACGCCGCAAGACTTTCAGGATCGTCTCTTATCCGTTAAAGGTGCTGCTTTTGGCTTTGAACCACTCTTACTTCAAAGCGCCTGGTTTAGACCTCATAACAGGAGCGAAGATGTTCAAGGTCTTTATATGGTGGGGGCTGGAACTCATCCAGGAGCAGGGATCCCCGGTGTTTTATCTTCAGCAAAAGCATTAATGTCAGTAGTATCCGAACCAAGAAAAGTCTTAGCATGAGTCAAAATATAAAAGATCTTCAAGATTGCGTCGCAACAATGCGGGATGGATCAAAGTCCTTCTTTGCTGCCTCCAGAATTTTGCCTCAGAGAGTCCGAGATCCAGCAACTGCACTCTATGCATTTTGTCGGATTACCGATGATGTCGCTGATGCAGTGGATGCAGAACCTGATGCAATCCCAAAATTACGTGAACGACTTGATCGAATTTATCAAGGTACGCCAGATGATATTGCTGCTGATCGCGCCTTATCGATTGTCGTTAAAGAATTTGATTTACCTATCAGCTTGCCGCTCGCACTCATTGAAGGTTATGAGTGGGACACCCAGTTTAAAACTTATGACACTTTGGAAGACTTACTGGATTACTGTGCACGCGTTGCGGGTACAGTGGGCGCGATGATGTGTGTGATTATGGATCGCAGGGAGCCTGAGACTTTGGCAAGGGCATGTGAGCTTGGTCTTGCAATGCAACTGACCAATATTGCGCGTGATGTTGGTGAGGATGCTGCAAATGGCAGAATCTATCTGCCACTCAATTGGCTTAGAGAGACGGGGCTTGATCCGCAAGTCTGGTTACATAAACCAGAGTTCAATGATCAAATTGCTAGCGTGATTGCACGCCTCTTAAAGCATGCAGACGTTTTATATTCTCGTGCAGAGGATGGAATTTCTGATTTACCCTGGGATTGCCGTCCAGCCATTCAGGCTGCCCGTCTGATTTATGCCGAGATTGGCAGGCAAGTAGAAAAGCTCAATCTAGATTCCGTCTCTACAAGAGCTTATGTCCCTTCTAAGAGAAAAGTAGTCCTTTTAGCAGAAGCCTTTACAGCGATCTCTAAAGTATTTTCTAGGCAGCATCAGGTTGATGCTGATAAAGCGATTCAGTATTTAGTAGATGCTGTGATTGAGATTCCTCACGAGAAGCGTTTTGAAGGAACGACACACGATCATTTACTGTGGTTCGTTGATCTCATGGAGCGCCAAGAGCGCCGCCGCAACCCTCGCAAGAGCGGTAGGGCCTTGCAGTAACTTATCCTTCAACTACCAAGTAATGCGCGGCATTCTCCAGGGAAGCATGAATTGGGTTGCGGCTGAAGTCAGCTTTGGAACATTTAAGGTCTCATGAAAAGAGACGACTTTCTCGCCCAAGAGTTCTGAATTTAAAACAGAGCGTGTATAAAAAGGTGTATTTTCTAGCATCTGAATGACTTCTAAGCTATCAGAGTTTTGATTGCGCATATGCCCTTGTATACCCCAGATCGTTTTTGGTAGGGCTTGCCTTGGAGGAGCTTCAAAATGATCAATCGTGCCATTTGGATTAAAAGTCAGCGCTAATATTTTCTCTTGAGCATTCTTTTCTCGTACGTCATAAATGACTGAAGTTCTGCCGCCACTCATCTCCGCTCTAGACCAATCCCATTCATGAAAAGATTTGCTGATAGGTTCATCACCTTCATTGGAATCTAAATAGGCATTCCCTTCCCATTTCAAATCCGGAGAATTTAAGTGCACCTTCACCCGTGCTGAAGGAGCAAGCGGGCCCCAGCGGTGTTTGCCTACAGCATCTAAGGGTGTACTAAAGTTAAAGAGGGTATTGGGATAGAGTTCAACGGTGCCTGAAACCTTTTGCCCAAAGGGGACTGCACGCTCCTCAATCTGAACAATTAATTTATTACCATCCCAACGAAGATTGCTAGGACCAATCACAAATTCAGTTGCGCTCCGGGAGACTTGCTTTTCACCACGCTCAGTCATGGCCCAGCGATTTTTACCTTTGCTATAAATAGCAACGTTGAGTGAGCAATGATTTTCAGGATTAACAGAAGCTCCACCTCTTCTGGCCCAGGCATAGTAGGGTGAAAATACACTGCCAACAAAGGCAATTAAGACAATGCCATGTTGCCCATCATCACTTAAAGCATCGATGTACCACCAGAGATAAGCGTTCTTCCCGACAGCTTGGTCAAACCGAGGTGTCCCATCAGGGTTGCGGCCGCCATGCGCCCCGA
>CANHLB010000146.1 GCA_947461335.1 Burkholderiaceae bacterium
CATCACACCAGTAGCTGCTGCAAAAGCAACTAAGCCAGATCCGGCAGGGAATGAGATACCGATTGGGAAGCGGGTATGGCTATCACCACCAGTACCGCAGGTATCTGGCAGCAACAAACGGTTTAACCAGCTATGGATTACACCATCACCAGGACGCAATGCGACACCACCACGATTGGTCATAAATGCTGGTAATTCATGGTGAGTACGAATGTCGACTGGTTTTGGATAAGCCGAGGTGTGACAGAAAGATTGCATCACCAAGTCAGCAGAGAATCCTAAGCAAGCTAAATCTTTCAACTCATCGCGAGTCATAGGTCCAGTTGTATCTTGCGATCCAACAGTAGTCATATGGGGCTCACAATAAGTACCAGGACGAACGCCTTGGCCTTCTGGCAAACCACAGGCGCGACCAACCATCTTCTGCGCCAAACTAAAGCCCTTCTTGTTATCCGGTGGGCTTACTGGCACACGGAATTCAGTAGATGCTGGTAAGCCAAGGGCTGCGCGTGCTTTTGCAGTCAAACCACGACCAACGATCAATGGAATACGACCGCCAGCACGAACTTCATCAAAAATTACAGGAGACTTGAGAGAAAAAGAGGCAATCTCTTTGCCATCCTTTAGAGCCTTACCTTCATATGGACGTAATTCAATTACGTCACCCATATTCATTTGGTTCACATCTAGTTCGATTGGCAATGCACCAGCATCTTCCATCGTATTGAAGAAGATTGGAGCAATTTTATTTCCTAAGCAAACACCACCAAAACGCTTATTTGGTACGAATGGAATATCTTTACCAGTCCACCACAATACCGAATTGGTTGCTGATTTACGTGAAGATCCTGTGCCAACAACATCACCTACGTAAGCAATTTGATTGCCTTTTTTCTGAAGCTCAGCAATTTGCTTCATCGGCCCACGCACACCAGTATCGTCTGGCTCAATACCTGAGCGAGGATTTTTTAGCATCACAGTTGCGTGCAAGGGAATATCTGGACGGCTCCATGCATCAGGCGCCGGAGATAAGTCATCAGTATTGGTTTCACCAGTCACCTTAAATACTGTTAACTTCATACTTTCAGGAACAGCAGGGCGACTAGTAAACCACTCGGCATCAGCCCAACTCTGCAGTACTGACTTTGCGTTTGCATTACCTTTTTCAGCCATTTCTTGAACATCATGGAAGTAGTCAAACATCAATAATGTTTTCTTGAGGGCTTGTGCAGCAGCAGCGCCACATTCAGCATCACTTAATAGCTCAACCAAGGGTTTGATGTTGTAGCCACCAAGCATGGTACCCAGTAGTTCAGTTGCTTGCACACGAGAAATCAATGGTGACTTTTCTGTACCTTTGGCAACAGCATCTAAAAATTCAGCTTTTACTTTTGCGGCCTCGTCAACGCCAGCAGGCACACGATTTGTAATCAAATCTACTAGCTCAACACCCTTGCCAGCTGGTGGATTTTTGAGTAACTTTACCAATTCAGAAGTCTGATCCTTAGTAAGTGGAAGTGCTGGAATGCCAAGAGCTGCGCGTTCAGCAACATGGGCGTTGTAGGCTTCTAACATGGTGTTTCCTATGAGGTAAAGGTGATCTATAGAAAGACTAATTGAGAATTTTCTCCCGAATCATTCCATTATAGTTGCTTATTTAAGTCTTATATAAGAGTTTAGACCTTATAAACGCTGCTTCAATGAGGGAATTTCCTACTATTTTGGGTTTTGAAGCAAGGAATTGCTGGGGTTAGACAAATTTTTCATCCTTTAGAGCCCAAACTAATGCTACAACCCATCCTATCAGAGACCACCCTAAAAAGAGGTTCAGCGCAAAAATAGCCCCGGAATTCGCTCTTTTTCGATTAAAAGCGATGGCAAATGGCAAGAAATAGAAGAGGGATAGGAGGGTGATTGCTACAGCAAAAAGGAGGCGCATAGTCTGACTTTTAGGAATTTAGGCAATATTACCCTTTTTCAGTTTCCATATTAGCCAGTCTCTGTCGTTATAATTACTTTTTCCAACAGAGCTTAAGCGATGACCAAATACGTTTTTGTCACTGGTGGTGTGGTTTCGTCCTTAGGGAAAGGAATCGCAGCTGCCTCGCTTGCCGCGATTCTTGAATCCCGCGGTCTGAAAGTCACCCTCCTAAAATTAGACCCTTATATCAACGTTGACCCGGGTACTATGAGCCCACTTCAGCATGGTGAAGTTTTCGTCACTGAAGATGGGGCTGAAACGGATCTTGATTTAGGTCACTATGAGCGCTTCGTCTCTGCAAAAATGCGCAAGAGTAATAACTTCACAACGGGTCAGATTTATGAATCTGTCATTAGTAAAGAACGTCGTGGTGAATACTTAGGTAAAACAGTACAAGTGATTCCGCATATTACAAATGAAATTCAAGCATTCGTAGAGCGTGGCGCCAAAGCAAGTCATGATGGAAAAGCAGATATTGCTATTTGTGAGATCGGCGGCACGGTAGGTGACATTGAGTCGCTGCCATTCCTTGAGGCAGCGCGACAGATGAGTTTGCGCCTGCCATTACACAGCTGCGCCTTTGTCCATTTGACTCTAGTGCCTTATATCCATAGCGCTGGCGAGCTAAAGACTAAACCAACCCAACACTCCGTGCAGAAGCTTCGCGAAATCGGCATTATGCCAACGGTATTGTTATGTCGTGCTGATCGACCTATCCCAGAAGATGAACGAGCCAAGATCTCCTTATTCTCTAACGTGCGTGAAGAAGCGGTAATTTCTGTTTGGGATGTTGACACGATTTACAAAATTCCAGAGATGCTGCATGCGCAAGGAATGGATGATTTAATTTGTCGAGAATTAGAAATTACTGCTCCGCCTGCTGATCTTTCTGTATGGGCAAATCTAGTTTATGAGATGGCCAATCCACAGCATGAAGTAACTATTGGCATGGTTGGTAAGTATGTGGAATTAACGGAATCCTATAAATCACTCATTGAGGCCTTACGTCATGCTGGCATTCACGCGCATACTAAAGTCAATATTAATTATATTGATTCAGAAGTGCTTGAAAAAGATGGAATTGATTGCTTGAAAAATTTAGATGCCATTCTTGTTCCAGGCGGCTTTGGTAAGCGGGGAACTGAAGGCAAGATTTCTGCCATACGTTATGCCCGCGAAAATGCTATCCCTTATTTAGGGATCTGCCTGGGTATGCAGTTGGCAGTGATTGAATTTGCGCGTCACGTAGCGAATATTGCCAATGCCAACAGTACTGAATTTGATCCACAAGCTGAAAACCCGGTAGTCGCTTTAATTACCGAGTGGATGAATAGAGAAGGGCACATGGAAAAGCGCAGTAATGATTCTGATCTAGGCGGCACTATGCGCCTTGGATCACAGCGTTGTCCAGTAAAAACAGGAACTTTGGCACATCGCATTTATGGTGTAGAAGTAAATGAACGTCATCGTCATCGCTATGAAGTGAATAATACTTATGTACCTCAACTTGAGGAATCTGGCTTAATTATTTCAGCTAGAACGCCGAATGAGTTATTGCCTGAAATGATGGAATTACCAGTGTCGATGCATCCATGGTTCTTTGGCGTTCAGTTTCACCCAGAGTTCACCTCTACTCCTCGTGACGGGCATCCTTTGTTCTCGGCATTCATTGGTGCAGCATTACTACATCAAAATGCTGCTTTGAAACAAGTTGCATAAGGGGCAATATGAGCGCATTTAAGCTATGTGGTTTTGATGTTGGCCTGGATCACCCCTTTTTCTTGATTGCAGGTACATGTGTCATTGAGTCTGAGCAATCAGCTATTGACGTTGCTGGCAAATTAAAAGAAATAACTAGTGCTTTGAAGATTCCATTTATCTATAAATCTTCATTTGATAAAGCCAATCGTTCTTCAGGGGCATCATTCCGAGGTCTTGGAATGGAGAAGGGCTTAGAGATTCTTGCTAAGGTGAAAAAGCAAGTTGGTGTACCAATTCTGACTGATGTTCATGACATTAGTGAAATTGAGGCGGTATCTCAAGTGGTTGACGTTATCCAGACGCCTGCTTTTTTATGCCGACAAACTGATTTCATCAGGGCGTGTGCTCAAAGTGGGAAGCCAGTGAATTTTAAAAAAGGTCAGTTCTTATCTCCACATGAGATGCTCAATGTGATTGATAAAGCACGTGCAGCGGCTAAAGAAGTCAATCTTCCAGATCAATTTATGGTCTGTGAGCGTGGCACCTCATTTGGTTACAACAACCTTGTATCAGATATGCGTAGTCTAGCTATCTTGCGTGAAGCAAATGCACCAGTAGTATTTGACGCTACCCATTCTGTTCAATTGCCTGGCGGGCAAGGTACAGCAAGCGGGGGTCAACGAGAGTTTGTGCCCGTACTAGCCCGTGCAGCTGTGGCAGTTGGCATTAGCGGTCTTTTCATGGAAACCCACCCAGATCCTGCAAAGGCTTTGTCTGATGGTCCTAATGCAGTTCCTTTGCAGAGTATGAAAGTATTACTAGAGTCCCTTCTAGCTATTGATCGAGTTGTTAAATCTAGCGGCTCATTTTTAGAAAATAGTTTCAAATAAATTACTGAGTAACTTACTAAGCAAATTTATCAATCCCATTTCAGTGTGTTTTAAGGAGAAGGTGCATGAGCGCCATTGTTGACATCATCGGTAGAGAAATTTTAGATTCACGTGGTAACCCCACAGTAGAGTGCGATGTATTGCTCGAATCCGGCGTTATGGGTAGGGCAGCAGTTCCATCAGGTGCCTCTACAGGCTCGCGTGAAGCAATTGAGTTGCGTGATGGTGATAAATCCCGTTACTTAGGTAAAGGCGTACTGAAAGCAGTACAAAATATTAATATAGAAATTGCCGAAACGATTTTAGGCTTAGATGCTAGCGAACAGGCCTTCTTAGATCACACTTTGATTGAGTTAGATGGAACCCATAACAAGGCTCGACTCGGTGCTAATGCAACTCTAGCAGTTTCTATGGCTGTCGCAAGAGCTGCAGCGGAAGAATCTGGTTTACCTTTATACCGCTACTTTGGGGGTTCTGGAGGAATGCA
>CANHLB010000147.1 GCA_947461335.1 Burkholderiaceae bacterium
TAACCATTCCAGCCGTGGCTGCCATCTCGATTATTTTTGATCTGCCATTAAGCCTGGGAATTAGCTCGCTCAATATGATTTTGATGTACCTCTCCTTCTTCATAGGAGCGCTAACCTTAGCGATTGGCAGGACGACTGTCCTCCAAGGCGTAGTTCACCTCATCATCTTCTTTGAGTACCTATTTCTGAGTTTGGTGCCCTAAAGTAAGCATGTCTTTGATTCTTAAGCAAAATAAGAATCAATTACTTGGGTAGGCAATATAATGATGGGATCATCAAAATCCCTTTTCTGCATGAAAAATAAGCTGAAACAAATTGCGAAGAATATCCTCCTAAGGCTATTTAGAATAATTTTTGAATTTTTAAATAAGCACCCCTGGCTATATGACAGGGTGATGCTTTATATCCATAAATGGGGTATTCACAAAAAACTCAAGAAGTTCTACTACCAAAGCATCTTAAAACTCAAAGAAGAGTACTCAGATCAGATGATTGGACCGGTAATTGTGGATGTGACACATCAAAACCTTACCCCTCAGGCTCGGGATATTTATCAGCTTTTTAAAACGCAGCTTACTGAAAAATAGATCGAATAAAAGTATGCGTATTATCATTGATCTACAGGGTTCTCAAACTTCAAGCCGCTTTCGTGGCATTGGAAGATACTCCCTCTCGCTTGCAAAAGCGATAGCGCAAAATAGGGGTGGGCATGAAGTTTTAATTGTTTTAAATGGCCTATTTCCAGAAACTATCAAACCAATTCGAAATGCATTTTCTGGAATACTGCCTCCAGAAAATATTCGCATATGGTATGTGCCAGGACCAGTTAAAGAGTGTATACGCGATACTCAGAATCTTAGAGAATCAGCCGAACTCATAAGAGAAGCTTTCATTGCGAATCTTCAACCAGATGTTTTACACATTAGCAGCATGTTTGAAGGCTACAGTGATAATGCAGTTACAAGTGTTGGTCGCATTGATAGCGATTACCCAATTAGCATTTCTTTTTATGACCTCATTCCATTTCTGAATCCCAAGGAATATCTAGAGACTAATCAAGCTTATGCCAATAACTATTTGCGAAAGCTGGCTGATTTAAAAAAGGCTGATTGTTTACTCGCCATCTCCGAATCTTCACGTCAAGAAGGTATTGATCACTTAAATCGCAATAACGATTCAATCGTTAATATTTCATCTGCAAGTGATGCTCTTTTTTCTGATTCAGGCCCGCAGACTGACCTTCTCACGCTTCGCCAAAAATTGGGCATCACCAAAGAATTTATTCTTTACACTGGGGGAGCCGATCCCAGAAAGAATCTTAAACGACTTCTACAGGCGTACGCCACAATCAACCCGTCCCTACAAAAGACCTACCAGTTGGTATTAGCTGGAAGGGTTGATAGTAGCGAAATAAAGGGACTCGAAAAAACCGTCAAGGATTGTAATTTCCCTAGTAATACGATTATCTTTGCAGATTACGTAACTGATGAAGAGCTGCAAACACTCTATTTTGATTGCAAGCTCTTTATTTTACCGTCTTGGCATGAGGGCTTTGGGCTTCCTGCACTTGAAGCAATGAAATCTGGTGCAGCCGTGATTGGCTCTGACACTAGTAGCATTCCTGAGGTTATTCAAAATCCAGAGGCTTTATTTGATCCATTATCGATTGACTCAATTGCACAAAAAATTGAAGATGTTTTAACAAACCCTGAATTACTGGAGTCCCTAAAGGTAAGCGGCAAAGAAAATGCGCAACAATTTTCTTGGGATCATTCCGCCAAGAAAGCGATTCGAGCATTTGAAGGTCTACATAAAGAAAGGTCAAGCAAAGCAAGCTCTATTGACTGGCCTCAGGTACTAACAAACAAGATAGTGAACTTACCATTTAAGCCTACAGAAGAGCAGCTTATTTCGCTTTCATCCTGTCTTGCGCAAGACTTCCCTAGGCCTACAACTAAGAAGCAATTGCTAGTAGATGTTTCAGAGCTCAATAAGCGCGATGCAAGAACTGGTATACAACGTGTGGTTCGCTCTTTATTAACAGAATTCCTTCTTAATCCGCCTGCAGGCTATTCTGTGGAACCTGTATATGCAAATAACTTTCACCTTGGATATCGATACGCTAGCAAGCTCAAAAATCGCTTCCTTGGTCTCTCTGAAGATGCTGTAATAGATGAGACTATTTCTACCCAGCCTGGAGACATATTTTTAGGCTTAGATCTTCAGGCCGATATAGTACAAGCTCAAAAGCAATATCTAGCCGCACAACGTTTAAATGGCTTAAAAATCTATTTTGTTGTTTATGATCTACTACCTATTGCACTCCCTTGGGCGTTCCCTGACGGAACGGGTTTCATGCATGCAAATTGGTTACGTGAAATTAGTAAATTTGATGGCCTAATTTGCATCTCTAAAGCTGTTGCTGATGAATACAAGGTTTGGGCAAAGACGAATATCCCCGAGCAATCAAATCAATTTAATTTAACCTGGTTTCACTTGGGTGCTGATATTGAAAATTCAGTTCCCACAATGGGTCTCCCAGACAATGCAGCTGAAGTATTAGATAAAATTTCTACTAAAACTAGTTTTGTCATGATTGGAACCCTTGAGCCCCGTAAGGGATATTCCCAAACATTACCCGCCTTTGAAAAACTCTGGGCAAAGGGCATTCAAGCAAATCTCGTGATGATCGGCAAAAAAGGCTGGATGGTTGATGACCTGGTCACCCATATTGAAAGTCATCCAGAGTTAAATAAACAACTATTTTGGCTTGACAGTATTAGCGATGAATATCTCGATAAAATTTATTCAGCTAGCACTTGCCTGATTACAGCATCAGAAGATGAGGGTTTTGGATTGCCGCTAATCGAAGCTGCAAGAAGACATGTTCCGATCATCTCCAGAGACATCCCTGTTTTTAAAGAGGTAGCAGGAGAGCACGCCTTCTACTACAAGGCAAGCAAACCAGAAGAGATGGCTCAGGCAATAGAGGTATGGCTAGATCTGCATGCCAAGGGCGCCCACCCACGCTCAGACAAGATGCCTTGGCTGACCTGGAAAGAAAGTGCTCAGTCTGTTCTCAAAACCTTATTAAACTAGGGCCAATGCTCAATTCAAATACACGCTCCCCTGGCTTACTTGCTTCGATTGCCTCGCTTTGGCAATACCGGGCTTTCATCCTAGGCAGCACTAAACGAGAATTCCAAACCAAGTACAAGAATTCCCTCCTCGGCTTTGCTTGGCCCATCATTAATCCCTTGGCACTTATTTTGGTTTACACCCTCGTGTTTTCCAAAATTATGGGAGCTCGTTTACCAGGTGCGGCAGGAGAAGGTAGCTCTGGTCTTTACTCTTACAGCATCTATTTATGCATTGGCATAATTGTTTGGACACTATTTTCAGAGCTAACCTCACGCGCCCAAGTAGTCTTCCTAGAGAATGCTACCCTTCTCAAGAAGCTCAATTTTCCACGTCTTTGCTTACCAGTCATTGTCATTCTCAATGCGGGCCTGAACTTCCTCATCATCTTTTCTCTGTTCACACTCTTTCTGTTGGTGACAGATAACCTCCCAGGCTATTGCTTCTTTGCCGTTATCCCCTTGCTTGTGATCTTGATTGCCTTTTCTATTGGACTGGGAATGACCTTGGGAGTTCTTAACGTCTTCTTTAGAGATATTGGATACTTTTATAGCGTCGCCCTTCAGTTTTGGTTTTGGTTAACACCAATTGTGTACTCGACGAATATCCTGCCTGAGAAAATTCGTTTCTTGGTTTCTTTTAACCCACTTACCAATTTACTATCAGCCTTTCAGGGTATTTTTGTTCATCATCAAATGCCCGATTGGTCTAGCCTATGGTTTATCTGTGCCTTAGCTGTACTCCTTAATATCAATGGCTTTCGCTTATTTCGTAAGCGCTCTGGCGAAATGGTGGACTTACTCTAATGTCACAGATCATCGTACGCAATCTCGGTAAAGCGTATAAGCGCTATCCCTCTAAATGGTCACGCCTCGCTGAATGGATGATTCCGTTTAGTAAAGATCGTCATACCTTGAATTGGGTATTACAAGATCTCAATTTCATAGTAAACCCCGGTGAAGCAGTTGGCATTATTGGCGTGAATGGCGCGGGCAAGAGCACGCTGCTCAAAATGATCTCAGGTACTTCACAGCCCACTACTGGATCAGTAGAGATGAGCGGCAAGGTTGCTGCCTTGCTTGAGCTAGGCATTGGTTTCCATCTAGACTTCACCGGCAGGCAGAATGCTTATATGGCAGGTCAGTTACTGGGCTACAGTGTTGATCAGATCACCGCGATGATGCCGGCCATTGAAGAATTTGCTGAGATTGGTGAATACATTGATCAACCGGTACGCTTTTATTCCAGCGGCATGCAAATGCGTTTGGCTTTTAGTGTCGCGACGGCTGAACGACCTGATGTCCTGATTGTGGATGAGGCCTTATCGGTTGGTGATACCTACTTTACCCATAAGTGCTTTGATCGTATTCGTGAGTTCCGTAAGCATGGCACCACGCTATTAATTGTTTCTCATGACAAAATGGCTATTCAGTCGATTTGTGATCGCGCAATCTTACTCAATCAAGGCAAGGTAGCTATTGAGGGTCAACCAGAAATGGTGATGGACTATTACAACGCCCTTTTAGCCGATCGCGAGAACCAAAACGTTCGCCAAGAAATCACCCAGTCTGGCAAAGTTAAAACCACTTCTGGCAGTGGTGAAGCAACGATCATGGATGTGGCGATACTAAACAATGAAGGCAAACGCATTGAGGTCCTTCAAGTAGCGCAAGAAGTCACTCTGTCGACTAAGGTCCGCTGCAATCAAGCCATAGATGAGTTAGTCCTAGGCTATATGTTTAAAGATCGCTTAGGGCTACCGGTTTATGGAACCAATACCTATCACCTCAATAAGACTCTGAAGAACCTCACAGCAGGCTCTGAAATAGAATTTAACTTCCGTTTTATTGCCAATTTTGGCCCCGGCACCTACTCACTTGCATTA
>CANHLB010000148.1 GCA_947461335.1 Burkholderiaceae bacterium
CCAGTTACGCAAAATCTTTGCCCGCTCTTTGGCTGTTTTGTCACGCCATGCAGGCAATGCTTTATTAGCAAAATCAATTGCTCTGCGAGTTTCAGCTACGCCCATTTTAGGGACTGTACCGATCAACCCACCAGTTGCAGGATTCGTAACTTTAATAGTTTCTTTATTATCAGCATCAACCCACTGTCCATTGATATAGGCTTTTTCAAATTTGAAAGGTGAATTCATCATATCTTTTGTACTCAATCGTTAAAGTTAAATCATAAACCCCATTAAGAGGAATTAGCTCATACTAAAGCCACCACTAATACTAATAATTTGACCGGTAATCCAGCTTCCAGCATCAGATGCTAACAAAACTACCATAGGCGCCACATCTTGAGGGGTTCCCAACCTTCTGAGTGGGTAAAACCTGGTTAATTTTTCACGATTTGCCTCAATAAAAGCGGGATCATGGGCAGTTTCAATTAATCCTAAAGCAATTGCATTAGCAGTCATACCTGAACGGGTTTCACGGGCTAGGGATTTCATTAAAGCAACATTTCCCGCACGAGTTGCAGCAGCCAAAGCAAGACCAGATTCACCCACTCGGGAAGAATCCCCAACAATCGAAATAATTCTGCCATTTCCTTTTTCTAAATATGGAAGAGCAGCATGACAGCAATTGAGAGTGCCATAAAAACAAACATCGGTTTGCTGCCGCCATTCTTCTGGAGTTGAATCAATAAAACGCTTTCTAAATACCAAGCCCGCGTTATTGACCAAAATATTCAGACCCCCAAATTCCTTTACCGTCTTTTCTATCATTGCTTTTACAGCATCTATATTTGAAATGTCACAAGCAATAGCCATCGCTTTACCGCCACGATCTTTAATTTCTTTTGCCACTGCCTCAGCACGTTCTTTAGAGCCGTTGTAATTCACCACTACGGCTGCACCCTCAGCAGCAAGGGCCAGTGAAATTTCACGACCGACATCTCGAGCGCCGCCGGTGACTAGGGCAACTCTTCCTGTGAGATCTGTCTTCATATTTATCCTTATATTAATTTCGAAGAATTAGTGTTTATTCATTAGCTGAAAAATACGCTCTGGAGTTGCAGGGAGTTCATTCACTTCGCAATTGTATTTGGCAAGAGCATCTGCAATAGCATTAGCAATAGCAGCAGGAGAGCCGATCGTGCCACCTTCTCCAACCCCTTTAAAACCACCAAGAGTATTTGGGGCTTTTGTGTCCATATGAACAATTTTGATATCGGGAACCTCAAGTGCAGTAGGTATAGCGTAATCAACTAGACTAGCTGTTAATAATTGACCCTCTTGGTCATATACAACCTCTTCCAATAATGCAGCACCAATGCCCTGTGCAACTGCACCACGAATCTGACCATCAACAATTAAGGGATTAATCATACGACCACAATCTTCGGCGATGACATACCTTGTAATATCAACCTTAAACGTAATCGGATCAACTTCCACTTCAACCAAATGACTTGCCGAGCTCGTCGTTCCAAAAATAGGGTCATATGTCTTAGTCACAGACAACTCTCGCCTATAATCCGCAGGGATTCTGCCCATTTCCGAATAGACTGTCTTGGCAAGCTTTACAAATGAGATTTTGTTTGGGGCGCTAATTTGCTCAATATGACTATTAAGAAAACGTAAGTCATCCTCGCTAGTATTAAATAGATAAGCTGCCATGCATGCCATACGGCCCTTCAATTCCTGTGCAGCTAATATGCCGGCCCCGCCGCTCAAGACTGCAGTTCTGCTTGCATAACTACCCGTACCATGAGGAACAACTTGAGTATCGCCAGTAATTACGTGAATGTCTTCTAGATTAGCGCCCAACTCATCCGCAACCACTTGGGCCAAAGTGGTCTCATGACCTTGACCATGGGCTGCGCAGCCAAATGCAGCAGTAATCGCGCCTGTTGAGTCCAAAGAAAGCACACAAGTATCTGTTCCGGTATTGATCGGCATTCCTGGCGATGCAGAAATCTTCGAACCAATACCAGAGAGCTCGGCATACGATGCAATACCAATACCAACAAGCTTACCTTCGGATCGAGCCTGCACTTGATAGCTTCGTCTTTCTTGATAAGCAAAAGTATCACTCGCAGCTTTTAGCCCCTCGATAAATGCTGACTGGTCCCATACGATACCGCTAGGTGTCTTGTAGGGAAATTCTTCTGGGGTCACCATATTTTTTAATCGCAGCTCAATTGGGTCGATATCTAATTTTTTAGCAGCCATACTCATCAACCGCTCCATTACAAATGTAGATGTGGGCCTACCCACACCGCGATATGGTCCAGTTGGAGCCTTGGGTGTCGTCACTGCAATCACTGAACCTAGATAAGCAGGCACCCGATAAGGACCAGGCATAAAACTAATAATCTGAACAGGCTCAATACCTGCCGTCCAAGGATAAATAGAGTAGGCACCAACATCACTGATGACTTGCGCAGACAAGCCCATGATTTTTCCGTCAGAATCTAAGGCTAATTTCGCTTTAATTCGCTCATCAAATCCTTGGCTAGTAGAAATAAGATCTTCCAAGCGATCGCCAGTCCATTTAATAGAACGCTTTAACTTATATGCAAGAGCACAAACAATCATTTCCTCTGGGTAAAGAGATGTCTTGCCTCCAAATCCACCGCCAACATCTGGAGAGATCACGTTAAATCTACTGCCCGGCATATCCAAGAGCTCTGCAAGAGCATCTCGGATAATCCCGGGCACTTGACTTGAGCTATAAAGCATCAAGGAATCACGACTTTTGATATATTCAGCTAAATACACTCGATTTTCCAATGCCATTGGGGTTTTGCGATGAAAGCGAAATTCACCCTCAATGACAACAGGCGCAGATTTCAGAGCTTTTTCGATTTCACCCTTTGCAAATGACCTCTTCACCAGAATATTGCTGACAAGCCCCTCATGCAATAAAGGCGCACCTTCTTGACTCGCTTTAGTGGGATCATTTTCAATGGCCAAAGGCTCTAGCTCAACTTCTAATAAATTGAGAGCATCTTCAGCAATGTATCGATCCGCCGCTAAAACAACTGCAATTGGCTCACCCACATAACGGACAACGCCATTTGCTAGGGGGTAAATAGCCGTGGATTGATAGTCAGTCATTCGAGATGTTGCTACTGCAGGCTTAATTCTATCTGCGATATCACTCCAGGTATAGACTCCAAATACCCCAGGAAGATCTTTGGCCTTTTTAGTATTGATTGAAAGTACTTTGGAATATGGTTGATCGCTTCGATAAATACTCATATGCAGACCATTTGCGAATTCAATATCGTCCACATATCTACCCATGCCGCACAACAAACGGGCATCCTCTGTCCGTCTCACGGCTTGACCTACGAGTTTTTGACCTGAGCCACTTTTGATAGCTTCATACCCGCGGACGTGCTCTAGAGGTAAAAAAATTTTACTCATAGAATGCAGCACCTTGACGCATTGTCTGCCATTGCTCGTCATCATGGCCAAATAGAACCTGCATACCACTTCTCTGGATTCTCTTCACCTCTTCCATTGATGCGAGAGATAAATCTGGATTCCAAGTATTCTTCGGATTAAGTTCAAAATCGAGATTAGCTTTCATAGGAACGGCATCTGAGGCCAACAAAAATGATCCGTCCTTATCTAAGTTGACCATCGCACCAATCATTCCTGGAGTGTGTCCAGGCAAAGGAAGTAGTACAACCTTTTCATTGCCAAGCAAATCATGCTGACCAGTGATGGTTTTAATTTCATTACCATGTTTCCAGTCTTTTGGAACATAGCCCTTTTGCATGCCATCTTCAGCTTGTGCAGCCTCTAGTTCAAGCAGATGACAGAAAATCGTTGCTCTTTTAAAGAACTCATTACAACCGCAATGATCTGAATGGAAATGAGAATTAATCACGACATCAATATCATCTGGCTTTAGACCAATCAAATTGAGCTGATTAATTAAATTATCTTGTGGTGCATTAATTGGCATCATTACCTTGGCCATTAATCCCCAACGCTCTTCAGCATTTTCAGAAACAGAGGGGTGACAACCGGTATCAAAGAGAATATTGCCTTGTTCATGCCGAATTAAGTAACAGCTAACTGGAAGATCAATAGTTTCGGTTTTCTCAGCCGATGGAATATACACGCTTTTACGCATTCTCAAACGTCCGCCAGATAATGCATGCATTTTCATAGTGAGTCCTCAGTTCTTGGAGAAATATCCTGAATGCTGATTTCACCAGCATCACGTTGGCGAGCACATTGGCGAACGGCATCAATAATTCCTTGATAGCCTGTACAACGGCAGAGATTTCCTGATAGCAACTCTCGAATTTCCTCATCTGTATTGAGTGGATATTTTTGTAACATCTCTGTAGCGGTCATCAACATACCAGGTGTACAAAATCCACACTGCAGGCCATGATGCTCATTAAATGCTTTTTGCAAAGGATTTAATTTTTCAGGAGAGCCCAGACTTTCAACAGTATTTATTTCTAAACCATTTGCCTGAATAGCTAACATCAAACAGGATCTTGTACTCGCACCATCAATTAATACAGTGCAGGATCCACAGACACCATGCTCACAGCCTACATGCGTTCCTGTTAAACCAAGATTGATGCGTAAGTAATCCGATAAAAGTAGTCTAGGATCAACCATCTCTTCATGGACTACCCCATTAACTACTACCCATAAAGAAACTTTTTGAATTTCGCTCATATTATTTTTCCGCAGATGCCTTATTCCAAGCCGACCTCAAAGTCTTCTTTAGTAGTTCACTAGCTAAATGCAGACGATAGCTCGCAGAAGCATGTAAATCAGTGTTAGGAGCCAAAGCAGAGGCTAATCTTTCTGCAGCAGCTGCGACTAAATCTTCTGAATAGGGTTTATTCACTAATAACTTCTCGATCTCTGGCAGTCTTAAAGGGGTCTCTCCTACACCCATTGCAGCTAGCTTAAGATTTTGGATTCTA
>CANHLB010000149.1 GCA_947461335.1 Burkholderiaceae bacterium
GAGTGAATCGAGCTTACTTCATGTTCATAAATTATCTTTACACCTAAACTAGCAGCAGCCTTTGATAAGCCAAAAGTAAATTTATGAATATCGCCGGTTGAATCACTTTCTGTATAGTATCCGCCATAATATTTACCAGCCAAAGTGGGCTCAATCTCTTTCATTTCTTGTGGTGTAACTGCAGCTCGATCTAAGCCTCCCTCAGCAAGCATCTTCGAGACATTACCTGCATGCTCAAAGCCAGCCTTGTCACGATAGATATGAAGAATGCCTTCATGTTTCAAATCAAAATCAATACCCTCTTGCTTAGCCCAGGCAAGAAGATGCTTCCTCGCTTCGATTGCCATATGCGTAGTTTGCACAGTATTACTCTTATAGTTTGGTATGGACGCAATAAATTCAGCGAACCAAGAAATCTTATGCCAATCTGGCTTTAAGTTAACTAAAAGTGGCGCATCTTTTTTAAATACCCATTGCATGCCCTTCATGATGGTTGACCAATGAGTCCACACCTCTGCATTTGATGCAGAAAGCTGACCTCCGTTAGCAAAAGAGGTTTCCATACCAACATAACGGTGGCGCTCAACGAGAGTAACATCGTAGCCACGCTTTGCTAAAACATAGGCTGTAGTAACGCCAGTAATACCACCACCAATAATGACAAATGATTTCATTTTTAGGTCCTTCAAACGTCGGAGTTTCCCATTGAAACTAAACAAGGGGCCCCCTCTGTTCTGGACCTGAGAGATTCGCAAATATTAGATATTTGCTTGCTCCTTCGGTGTTATTGAGTGACGAATACCCAATAACTCTTCAGAGTTTAAAAATCATTTCGGTTCTTTTGCCTGAGAGTTTCCGGGGCGGTTGCTCCTTCGGCGTCGCTTTCTAAAAGCAATCTCTCCCGAGAATGATTTAAATACTATTAACACTATATCCTCAAATACGGCTTAACCAATTTATACCGAAATACTACGCCAATTACTATATTGCCATCATTAAAGTATTAGGTAGGGTTTTGCAGCATGCAAGTCCCTGGTATTTCTCCAATTCCAATAAAGAGATAAGGGTCGAATATATGCAAGCAAGAAGACAAAATCCTCTCTGCCGTAGCTTGGGTAGGAACTCCTAATCGATAATTTGATATTCCACAGCTTGTGGAGTACAGCCATGGGCGTTAACAGGAACTAGATCTTGAGGACAAGCAGAAAAGGCCATCACACAATCTTGTAGCGCCCTAAAGATAATGAAATCACCCGCCTTTGCCTCAGGCGCTTCAATAACCATTGCTTGGTGCTGATGAAACTTAGTATTCATGAACAAATTAAGAGGCGTAGGGATATAAGGAGGAACAATACCTAATGCATTTGTGGCTTCCCGTAAATTATCTGCGCAGTTGTCGTGATATTCAGTGCAGCCTAGTAACTTATAGCGTTCGATATCACAAGCTGCAAACAACATACAGTGGGTGCCCGGAGAGTGATCCTCTTCAATCTCTAGCAAGGGTTTTCGGAGCTGGCTATACAACTTATCGCCACGAAGAGGTTTAATTCTTCCTAAAGTAACCACAGAATGAGGCATCGACAGATGCTGGCTACCATCAGGCAAAAAACACCACATATCCACAACTTGGCCACCATGAGTATTGATAATTTTAATCTTCTGATCCTTCTTTAATGGAACAGCAGCCCCTCTTCTAGCGGGAATTTCAATAGAATTCATTATTAAGCTTTCATTTTCATTAAATACTGTGGGATTATTTACTCATCAATGCTCAGAAATAGTCTTTAATTTACAACATGCCAACCACCAAACAATCTAGCGCAAGTAATTCCATTTATGACGAGATCAAAAGTCGAATTATCAATTTACACTACTTTCCTGGATATAAGCTATCAGAAACAAGGTTAGCTAGTGAATTTAGTGTCGGCAGATCTCCAATTCGGTCAGCTTTTGCCAGATTACTTAGCGAAGGATGGATTGAAGTAAGCCCACAGAGCGGAACGTATGTTAGAAAGCTTGATGAGAAAGAGATTGCGGAAATTTTTGAATATCGTCTTATTTTGGAAGTGAATGCTACGCGACTTGCAACAAAAAATATCTCTGATAAAAAATTAATCCAATTACGTCAAGCCTTTAATCAATTGAGACCTAAGAAAAAAGTTTCGCGTGCTAGATTAAATTCCTTCGATAGCTTTAATGAGCTTGACTCACTTTTTCATGCTGAAATCTATCGTGCTGCTGGTAATAGTCTAATAAAAGATACTCTTTTAGATTTGCACGATAAGGTACGCTGGCTTACAAGATTATCTCCGTCACCGCCGTCGAGATTGCTGGATTTATTTACCGAGCTGGAGCTTATCCTGCGATCCTTAGAGCGCAGAAGTCCTAGCGAGGGGGCTAAATATATGCGCCAACATATTGAAAACGCTGCCGACTTCGGGGCAGATTTGAGGGCCTTAGCAGCTAAACCTGCTCAAAAATAGAGCGTATATCGCATTGTGGTGCATAGCCTTGGTTTTGCCTTAATCCCACTTGTTAGCATCTTAGATAAGATAGAGTAGTTCCGATAAACTAGTTGACTAGTTTATCGGAACTACATTACAGTGGTTTCACTTGAGTAGTTTCAACTTCCTGGGGGATTTTCATGAATTTTTACGCAAAAATTTTGGCCTTATTTCTAACATTGTTTACGGCATCAATAGTTCCAGCTGCAGAATTTCCCACAAAACCCATCAAACTTGTAGTCCCTTTTCCTCCCGGGGGTGCAGTTGATGCCCTAGGAAGGCTGGTTGGGCAAAAAACTTCAGAAATTTTGGGGCAGCCCATTGTTATAGATAATCGCGCTGGCGCAGCTGGATCTATAGGTACTGACATTGTTGCTAAATCTGCGCCCGATGGTTACACCTTGTTGATGGGATCTACTAGCTCGTTATCGGTAATTCCCAATTTACAAAAAGTTCCTTATGACCCAATAAAAGATTTCACTCCAGTTTCCTTAGTTGCTTATATTCCTCATGTGCTCGTTATCAATAATGATGTGCCCGCTAAAACCTTGGCACAATTTATTGCTTACGCTAAAGCCAATCCAGGAAAATTAAGTTATGCCTCCTCCGGTAATGGCACGCCTCATCAGATTGCAGTTGAGATGTTTAAAAAAATGTCGGGCGTATTTATTGTGCACATTCCTTATAAGGGAACAGCCCCGGGGCTAACTGATTTAATGTCGGGTCAAGTGGCACTCATGTCAGTTGAGCTCAGCACAGCGTTACCTTATATAAAAGCTCAAAAGATTCGACCTTTAGCGCTATTAGCGCCTACAAGGAGTACTTTTGCCCCAGATATTCCTACGGCTGCTCAAGCGGGCTTACCAGGTTTAGAAATCACCTCTTGGTATGGGGTGGTAGCACCTGCAGGCATTAATCGTGAAACTCTCAATACCCTTGGTACTGCAATAGCCAAAGCTGTTAAATCTCCCGATCTTAATGACAAAATTTTAGGCATGGGCGCTACTCCTGTCGGGGATACCCCAGAAGAATTTAATGTCTTTATGCGTAAGGAATCTGCCAAGTGGGCCAAGGCTATAAAAGAATCTGGTGCGGTTGCTGACTAATGATCGATCAAGAGAAAGTTAAATAATTATGAGCACTAAATCCATTTTTTCTCCAGAGCACTATAAAGATACTCGCAAACCTCTGCATGAAGCTTCCACACTTCCAGGTTGGTGTTATGTTGACAATGAGTGGTATGAGCGTGAAGTAGAAATGCTCTTTAAAAAAAATTGGATTTGCGTAGGAAGGGTTGAGCAAGTCCCAAAAGCTGGGGATTACTATTCGATTGAAATTGTGGGGCAACCCTTAATCGTAATTCGCGATGAAAATCAGCAAGTCAAAGTCCACTCAGCCTTGTGCCGACACAGAGGTGCAATTATTACGGAAGGTGCCGGCCATTGCCGTGCCCTTGTTTGCCCTTACCACAGTTGGACTTATTCCCCCAGTGGCAAGCTTCTCAATACCCCCGGCAATCCTCCTCCAATGGCTGGTGTAGCAGGATTTAATATGGCCGACCATAATCTCATTTCCTTCAGAACAGAGTTTTGGGGTGGTTTTATTTTTGTTAATTTTGATGAAAATGCAGAGCCCTTATTAAGCTGGCTAGGTGATTTGCCAGAGTTTCTTTCAAGCTATCAACTGGAAAACATGCAGTGGACGAATCGCGATATGTACGAGGTAGACTGTAATTGGAAGATATGGCTAGAAAATGCATTTGAAAACTATCACGTACCTTCGATTCATCGAGATCATTATGATCCCGCTAACCCATCCAACTGGATATTTGAAGAGACAAAGGGTCCATGGGAGGCAATGTTTAGTAAGCGCAGTATCGTAGCTTACTCAGGCCTGCCAGATGTACCCGGCATTGATGAAAAAAAAGCGCAAGGTCTTTTTCATATCTGGATTGAGCCGAGCTTGCAAATTATTCTGACCGCAAACTACATGAAATTCAGGCAGTACTTGCCTGAGGGGCCCGAGAAACTTCGCCTATACGAAAATTGGACTTTTCCTAAATCAACAGTCGAGATGCCCAATTTTAATGACATCGTAGGCGCTGATTATTATGAAAAATATTCGCAAATCATTCGTGAGGATCTGGGAATCAATCCGAATGTACAAAAATCAATGCGCTCTGGAAGCTATCGTCCAGGCCGCTATTCTCTTGAAGAATTCATAGTACACCGTATCGCCAATCGGGTCTTAAATAAGGTAGTTGGCCCACAATAAATCAATACACACTTAATAGAAATAATGAAACCATGACCATTCAAATCGATTCGGATAAACCCAAATTTCATGTCCATATTGAAAATGCTAGCGCCTTAATGCCTGTATTTATTGTGAGGCCAGACCAGTATGAAAAAGTCCTAGCAAAATTTCCTGATGTTGCTGAGAAAATTCATACAACGTGGGGTGTTGATCAAAATAATTATGC
>CANHLB010000150.1 GCA_947461335.1 Burkholderiaceae bacterium
AGATGCTGGCACTCCAAAATTGTTTTTCGGGGAATAATAATTTCTTGCCTTTGTCCTGCTCCCGCTGGTGCCTCAGTTAGCTCAACCTGTGAATAAGCAAGGCGATGGCCATCGGTAGCAACTGCAACAACCTCTTTTCCCTCAATAACCAACAACATTCCATTTAAGTAATAACGAATATCTTGTTGGGCCATTGAAAAATGCACCTGACTAATGAGTTGACGAAAACTTTTTTGCGTCATCTTCCATGCAGCGGTTACCTCTCCCACGCTCTGCATTACAGGGAACTCCGTAGCCGATAAGGTCTGTAAAGAAAAGCGGCTCTTACCGCTTTGTACAACCATACGGTTATCTTTTAAGTTTAAAGAGACTGGGCCTTCGGGCAGCGCGCGCAAAATATCTAATAACTTTCTTGCGGCAACGGTTGTGGTTGCATCCTCCGAACCAACACCAAAGTTAGCGTTGGTTGTAATTTGAATTTCAATATCTGTAGAAATAAAAGAAACTTTTTCACCGGTCTTTTTAAATAAGAGGTTTGCCAAAATTGGTAGTGTGTGGCGACGTTCAACAATTCCACTAACAACCTGTAGGGGTTTTAGTAAGTTATCGCGAGAAGTGTTAACGAGTTGCATTGCTTTTAAATCCTTGTATATATCTTAGTAGTAATAGTAATAAGGCTTCTTATTTCGGTGGATAAGTCAAAAACTCCAAATAAATCAACCCATTAAAAGCTAAAAAACCTGTGGAAAACCGCTGTATAAAGATTGCATAAAATGGGGATAACTTTCTTTCAATACCCTATTTTTGCATGAAGCTGCACCTTTCCACAATTTATCCACATTCAATCCCCAAACTTGTCCCTACGGTTATCCACACCCTTATCCACAGATCAAATTAAGCCTTGAGCGTTTGCTCAATCACATGAATTTCATGATTGAGCTGACCATCATGGGCCCTCTCTTCGCCTATCTTGCGAACGGCGTGCAAAACAGTGGTGTGATCTCTACCACCAAAAAGCTCCCCAATTTCAGGAAGACTCTTTTGCGTGAGTTCTTTTGCCATAAACATCGCAATTTGACGTGGTCTGGCAATATTGGCGGGCCGCTTTTTCGAATACATATCTGCAACCTTAATGCTATAAAAATCGGCGACTGCTTTTTGAATATTCTCAACAGAAATCTGTCGGTTTTGTATCGAAAGGAGATCCTTAAGGGCGATCCTGGCAACATCAATAGTGACTTCGCGGCCATGAAAGCGCACAAAAGCCAAAATCTTTCGTAACGCCCCCTCTAGTTCTCGCACATTAGAGCGTAAGTGCTTGGCAACAAAAAAAGCCACATCCTCACTCATTGGGATCCCCTCGCTAACCGCCTTTTTCATTAAGATCGCAACTCGCATTTCTAGTTCGGGGGGCTCAATCGCAACCGTAAGCCCAGAATCAAAGCGAGAAATTAGCCGATCATCAATGCCGGCCATTTCTTTTGGGTAAGTGTCGCTGGTAATAATGACTTGAGCCTTGTTGCTGAGCAAGGCCTCAAAAGCATAAAAAAACTCTTCTTGGGTTCTTGATTTGCCGCTAAAAAACTGAATGTCATCAATCAGCAAAAGATCAAGGGAGTGGTAATAGCGTTTAAAGCGATCAAATGCCTTTTGTTGATAGGCGCGCACCACATCAGACACATATTGTTCCGCATGTATGTAGCGAATGCGGGCATTGGGCTTTTCCTTTAGCAGGTGGTTGCCGATTGCATGAATAAGGTGGGTTTTGCCAAGGCCTACACCGCCGTATAAGAACATAGGGTTATATGAGCTGCCTGGGTTGTGAGCGACCTGAATCGAGGCGGCCCTCGCAAGCTGATTGGCTTTACCAGTTACAAATGTTTCGAAAGTGAGATTGGGGTTGAGTTTGGAGTGGTCCTCAATCTCAAATGCTGCTTCTTCTAAAGAAACAGATGCCTCCGAAGTGTTCGTTTGTAGGGGTTTTGTGGCCAGGGAGTCTGCCGTCGGATGGGCCACGCCAGGCGGCGCTGCCACCTCAAGATCAATTACAAAACTAATATTAATGGGAAGGCCAAAATACGCCGAGGCCAGCTCTTGAAACCGATCTGAAAATGTCTTTTTGATCCAATCTAGCTTAAATCTGTTGGGCGCCCCTACTGTTAGTGAGTGATCACTCTCGTCAAAAGAAACAAGGGTTAAGGGTTGGATCCAGGTTTTAAACTGCTGGGGAGACAACTCACGAGAAAGGGTGCTGATGGCAGCATCCCAAAAACCAAAAGGGCTAATTGAATTCAAGGCGGGGGGATTGTGTAGGTTGCTCATATTTTTAGAGAATCCATTGTAGCGATGCTACAAAGTTATCCACAAGTCAGAAAAACGTGGAAAAGCTGTGGATAACTTGTGAATAAAGATAAAAAGGCTATTTAAATTAGGTGTTTAGAAAAAATACACCCAAAAATAGAGAAAAACACCTATATATTCGTCAAGATAGATTGACCTTTTGCTCTGCAACAAGGAAAATACTTGGTTTTCCTAGGATCTATCATGAAAAGAACATACCAACCATCAGTAACCCGCCGCAAACGTACCCACGGTTTCCGTATTCGCATGAAAACCAAAAGCGGACGCGCAGTATTGAATGCACGTCGTGCAAAAGGCCGCAAGCGTTTGGCAGTTTAATTTAGCCCTTGAACAGCGCAAGGATTTCTGAATTACTTAAAACAAACCCCAGGTCAAATATGTACTGGGGTTTGTATGTTGCGCCTGCCCAAGAAAGCGAAACGCCCGACTTGGGGCTGGCGGTAGCAAAGAAATTAGTCAAAAGAGCCGTTGATCGCAATCGCATAAAGCGGATGCTTCGAGAGTTGATTTGGAAGGCTCAAACTAACGCCCTAAATAAGGATGTGGTGGTTAAGCTGAAAAAGCCAATTGGTCGCGAAACGCGCGGCAAGTTAAGAAAAAAAGAAAAAGAACTTTTGCGCTCTCAGATGGTGGGGTTGATTTAGAGTGCGCCCCCTCAATAATGCTGCCATTAGGCTCGTGAAAATTTACCAGCTGGTTTTAAGCCCCTATTTAGGCATGCACTGCAAATATGTTCCCAGTTGCTCGCAATATGCCTGCGACTGCTTTAATCATTACGGATTTATTAAAAGCTTTGGCTTGGTGGTGTGGCGAGTTTTGCGCTGTAACCCCCTGTCCCGAGGCGGTTATGATCCTGCAGTAAAACAAACATCTCATTAAATTAAGTGAATGCAAATGGACTTTAAAAAAACAATTCTTTGGGCTGTGTTCTCGATGTCGGGGCTGATGCTTTACAACAATTGGCAAGTCCATGAAGGTAAGCCATCTATGTTTGGCGGCGCCCCTATAAGCGCCCCTACCCCAGCAGACAAGTCCAGCGCTGCCAATAAAGTAGATGTACCAAGCCAAATATCGGGGGCACCAGTGATTGCCGCTACCCCGACTGTCAATTCTGGCGCAATCGAAAGTGCAGAAAAGTTTGTTTTGCAAAATGATGTTTTGGTTTTAGAAATTAGCACCAATGGCGCGAATGTTGTTGATGCGAAATTATTAAAGGCGCTCACTTCGGATAACAAGCCGATAGAGTTGTTTCAGTACACCCCAAGCCATAAATACTTTGCTCGTTCCGGATTGATTGCGCTTGGTAATAATGATTTACCCAATCACACCAGCACTTTTAAGCTAATTCAATCTGGAAAAGATGGTTCAGGTAGACCCTTTCTCATACTTGCTAGCGAGCGTAATGGCGTCAAACTAGAAAAAACATTTATCCTAAATCCAGGAAGCTATGTTGTCGATGTTGGGCATCGCGTTACCCAGTCTGGCGCGAACGCAACACCATTGGTGCTCTACACAGAAATCGTGCGCGATGCAAGCCAAGAGCAAAAAATTGGTCCTTTTGATGGTGCTTTCTCAGCAAGCACATTTACGGGCCCCGCTGCATACACGGATAAAGAAAAATTCAATAAGCTGGAATTCACAGCAATCGATAAAAATAAAATTACTATTCCAACCCAAGTGGCTGCTGGCGAGCCAGCATGGATTGCAATGGTTCAGCATTATTTTGCTAGCGCCTGGATTCCAGGCGATAAGTCTGCCCGTGATATTTATGCTGGGAGAATTGATAATGGGCTATACCGCATTGGCATGCAAATCCCTATTGGGGTTGTTGCACAGGGCTCCACAGTTGTTGAAAAAACCCGCTTATTTGTAGGCCCACAAGAAGAAACTGTTCTAGAAACGATTGCCCCTGGCTTTGAGTTGCTAAAAGACTACGGCTACTTAACCATTTTGGCAAAACCCATTTTCTGGCTGTTGGAAAAGATCCATGGCTATGTTGGTAACTGGGGTTGGGCCATCATCCTTTTAACGGTTTTGATTAAGCTGGTGTTCTTCCCGCTCTCAGCCGCAAGCTATAAATCCATGGCGCGCATGAAAGAAGTTCAGCCACGTTTGATGGCTATGAGGGAACAATATAAAAGTGAGCCACAAAAACTAAATCAAGCAATGATGGAGATGTATCGCAAAGAGAAAATTAATCCACTTGGCGGCTGTTTGCCTGTGGTAATCCAGATCCCAGTATTTATTGCCCTGTATTGGGTGCTATTGTCGTCCGTTGAAATGCGTGGGGCACCATGGGTTTTATGGATTCATGATTTATCTGTGCCTGACCCCTATTACATCTTGCCGGTCATCATGGCTATCTCGATGTTTGTACAAACTAAGCTCAATCCGACCCCGCCCGATCCAATTCAGGCAAAGGTGATGATGTACATGCCAATCATTTTTTCGGTCATGTTCTTTTTCTTTCCAGCGGGCTTGGTTTTATATTGGGTGGTTAACAACTTATTGTCGATTGCGCAGCAGTGGCAGATTAACCAAATGTTTGGGAAAAAAGACGCCAAGTAGTCCAGTGATGGCATAAATCCTATGGAAAGTGCAC
>CANHLB010000151.1 GCA_947461335.1 Burkholderiaceae bacterium
CATCTGCTCCGACCTCAAAAGAATTGGCTGAGCGTTTTGAAAATCGTTTTGGGAAAAATTTACTCTTAGAAACATTCGGACTTACAGAGACAACTGCAATTAATACTATGAATCCCATGAATGGGAAAAGAAAGTTTGGCTCGATTGGCCAAGCTTTAGCACCACAAAAAGTGAAGATTGTTGATGAAAACAACAATACCTTAGGGACAAACGAAGTGGGTGAGTTATTAATTCAGAGTGAATTAATCATGAAAGAATATTATCTAGATCCTGCCAACACTAGCTCTACCATTAAAAATGGTTGGCTTCATTCAGGCGACTTAGCCACCATTGACGAAGAAGGCTTTGTTTTCATTGTTGGTAGAAAAAAAGAAATGATTATTCGGGGCGGTGAAAACATATCTCCTCTAGAAGTAGAACAAGTTGCAGCAATGCATCCAGACATTATTGAAGCTGCTGCAGTGGGCCTTTCTGATCCAATTTGGGGTGAATGTGTTGGCCTGGTTGTCGTGTCTTCCAAAGACTTAAACCCTGATTCAATTATTCATTTTTGTCGCGAACGGCTTAGCCCCTTTAAAGTTCCTGAATACATAGCCTTTAGTGATAAATTACCGCGTAATGCCATGGGTAAAGTCACTAGAAATGACTTGCGGGCAGCATTTTCAACAGTAAAGGGTTAATCAATGGGAACCAAGAAAGTAGCAGTCGATTATGGGGACCGAAAAATTGATATTGAGGTACCAGATAGCGCATCGATTATCGAATATCAAGAAGGCGCTCTCCTTGAGAATGCACGTGAGGCAGTTTTAAATGCCCTAGCGAATCCTTTGGGAATGCCAGCACTATCTGCTTTGGCTAAACCAGGTATGAAAGTGGCCATTGGTTTTGATGACATTACAAGACCAAATTTACCAGCAAGAACTATCTTGCCTATTTTGGTGGAAGAACTCAATCGTGCAGGCATCAAAGATCGAGATATTTTATTTATTTGCGCCTCAAGCAATCACCGTAAACCTACTCGCACAGAATTAGCTAACCATCTTGGTCCGACTTTATTTAATCGCTTCTGGCGTCTTAATGCCATCGTCAATCATGACTGCTCCAATCAAGATGAGCTTACTTATCTCGGAATTACCGAAAGCGGAAGATATGTAGAGCACAATAAGCGCTATTTAGATGCAGACTTAATGATTTATCAAGGCAATGTCTCGTCTGCGCAAGGTCCGAGCTATACGGGAACTGGTGTATGCATCGGCCTTGCCTCTACCAAGAGTATTGCATCTCACCACAGCATCAATGCCATCCCTGATCCAGACGCAATCAAAGTAGCATCTGGTGAAAAGAAAAAACCGGTCAATGTAAAAGACGAAATGAGTGCTTTTATGGAGCAAGCTACCGGTAAACAAGTGTTTTATATCAATTCTATTAATGGTATCGGCGGAAAAATGATTGGGGTGCATGCAGGACATGCAAGCGCCATCAAAGCGCCAGCGTGGGAATTGGCATCTAGTCGTTTTGTCTGTGATGCACCCCAAGCAGACGTTCTGATCGTCGGTCTGTCAGCCAGTTTTTCGTATGGCAATGCAAACAACACTTTAATTGCTGGTGCTGGAACATTTACCCTTCCTCGCTACAACGCACAAGGGCCCATACTGCGTGAAGGTGGTGTAGTGATTGCGGTATCCCCATCTACAGGCTACATTGACCCACTACTCTACCCCTCTTACAAAAAAGTGATTGAGGTATATGGAACTATGCACAGTCCTCGTGGGCTCATTGATTTTGAGGATGAATTTAACAATAATCCTGAGTATGTCCATCAGTACACTCATGGTCATGGCTATCCCCCACTGCACCCTTTCTGGTTGTTATATGAAAATGAATACACTCTCAATCGTGCTAGTGCGGTGATCATGGCCGGGACCTCCAATCCTGCTGCCTTCAGAGCTATTGGGATGAATACAGCACCCAACTTCGAGGCTGCTTGGAAAATTGCCAAGAAAATCGTTGGGGAAAATCCTAGGGCAGTAGTTGCTCCCAGCTTTTGGAGTAAACCCAGAATTAAGTTTCGCGTGGATGCCTAAGAGTGACAATTACACGTATTCATCTTGATTTAGTTGGTGGCATTGCAGGGGATATGTTCGTTGCAGCTCTAGCTAATACTTTCCCCGAGATTGCTCGAACGATGATAGAAGAAATAGAAAAATTTCCTCAATCATCTAAAGGAACAGTACAGTTTGTAAAACATCATGATGGCATCCTTGAGGGATTACGGTTTGACGCCAATGAGCACGCACACTCTCATCACCACGATGGTCATGGACATACTCATGACCACGACCATCACCATGTCCAATATGCACAAATTTGTACACTGCTGAAAAATTCAAATCTTAAGGCTGAAGTCATTTCTCATGCACTGAATTTATTCTCACTTTTAGCTAAAGCAGAAGCCCAAGTTCACGGCATCAAGCCAGAAGAAGTTAGCTTTCATGAAGTTGGTGCATGGGACTCGATTATCGATTTTGTTGCAGCAGCTTATTTTATTGATGCTCTCGGAAGTGTTGAGTGGACTTTTTCAGCCCTACCTATCGGTGGTGGAACCGTAAAAACTGCTCATGGTCTCTTACCGATACCAGCACCTGCGACTGCAATCCTGATGCAGGGTATCCCAGTGGTAGATGATGGGATACAAGGTGAACGAGTGACTCCAACAGGAGCAACTATTGTGAAATACTTGTTATCGATCTCTAAACCAGATCAATCTTCAAGTACATCGATTTCGGGTTACGGAAATGGTTTTGGTACCAAGAAACTTGCCAATATCTCTAATGTGCTTCGGTGCCTAGCTTTCCAAGCTAGCGAGCAAAACATTCATGATGACCATATCTCCACAATTACTTTTGAAATCGATGATCAAACCTCAGAAGATCTAGCTATTGGAATCGATGCGCTGCGACAATACCCAGGTGTTATTGAGGTTTACCAAGGATCCTTATTTGGGAAAAAAGGACGCATGCTTACGCAAGTCCAAATTTTAGTAAAGCCCGATGCCCTGGAATCTGTATGTGAGCAGTGCTTTATTGAAACAAGCACTTTGGGTCTACGTATCGCAAAAGTAGAAAGAAAAATATTAAGTCGCTCAGAGCTCAGTCTTGATCAACCCAAAACTAGAGTAAAGATTGCAAAAAGGCCTAATAATGAAGTAACTGCTAAGGCGGAAATTGCAGATATTGCAGCAATCTCCTCTAGCGCATCGCAAAGATCAATGAATAAGCAAATCTCAGAACAACAAGTTTTGAAAAAAGATGCTAAATAGTCAGCTTACAGAAAAAATTGAAATAATTCAGGGGGAAATCGGCAGATTTCCTAAAGTCGCGGTTGCTCTTAGCGGTGGAATTGATAGCATCACTCTGACGAGAATAGCTAGTCTAGTAAGCAATGACTCTTTAGAGGTATTTCACGCTATCTCACCTGCAGTACCCCCAGAGGCAACAGAGCGTGTACGCACACTCTCCAAAAGGTATGGCTGGAACTTAATAGAAATTTTCTCCGGTGAATTTAATGATGAGCGCTATTTAACCAATCCCATCAATCGATGCTTTTATTGCAAACAGTCTCTTTACACAGCAATCTCCGCAATATCTCAGAAAACCTCAGCACAAATTTTTTCTGGCACTAATGCTGATGATCTTTTGGAGTATCGACCCGGATTAGAAGCTGCATCCAAGCTAGATGTTATTCATCCCTTTGCAAAGTGGGGGGTTAATAAATCTATGATTAGGGCTATGGCACTTGAACTAGGTCTAGAAGAGCTTGCAAAGCTCCCGTCGTCGCCATGTCTCTCAAGCCGGATTGAAACTGGAATACCTATCCAAGTAAGTACACTAGAGTTGGTACATCGAGTTGAGAATCTGATACATCAATCTTTAAAGGCTTCAGTTGTGCGATGTCGTATACGCGCTAAATCCGTCTCAGTTGAATTAGATGATGACAGCCTCAATTTTCTGTTGGCTAAAGATCAATCCTCAGTCAGAAACCATCTTAAAAATACTATACGAAAAATGTTAAACGAGACTCACACCGATAAAGTGATTGAGTTTGCACCTTATATCACTGGCAGCGCTTTTATTGGAGATAAGCATGCAGTCGCCAGAATTTAAGCTTGATTTAGAACGCCAGCAGCGGACTGGTTTGGATGAAGCCGTTTTTTGTGGTGGAAAGACTTCAGAACAAATCAGCAATATTCTCAACGCAGTAATGCAGCAAGAAAAATCCATTTTGCTGACCCATCTTACGCCAACTAAATTAGAAGGCATTTCAGAAAAACTAAAGAATCAGATCGATTTTGATCCCATCTCTAATACTGGCTTTTTTTCTAAGCCACATCCTCTATCTGCCGAGAAGAATATTGCCATCATTAGCGCAGGAACCAGTGATGCGGCAGTTGCTTTAGAAGCTGCTCGCACCTTAACTTTTTTTGGTCATCGCTCTCAATTAATCCACGATATTGGTGTAGCCGGTCTATGGCGACTTCTTGAACGACTTGAGGAGATCGCTCAATTTCCTATTGTTATCGTAGTCGCTGGAATGGATGGTGCACTCCCTACTGTTTTAGGTGGTTTAGTGAACAGCGCTATTATTGCCGTCCCCACTTCAGTAGGCTATGGTGCCGCTGAAGGTGGACGCACTGCCCTCAATGCAGCCTTAAGCAGTTGCTCGTCAGGAATAGTAGTGGTCAATATTGATAATGGTTATGGAGCTGCATGCGCTGCAATCCGTATACTTACAGCGGCATCACGCTCAAAATGACCACCTGGATCAAGTGAGCGCAAGGCTTCAATCTCAGCAGCTGTAGGATAGACAGTTGGTTTTGCTTGTGAAGCATCAAACGTAAACCCTGTTCTTTCCTTGACCTCTTCAAG
>CANHLB010000152.1 GCA_947461335.1 Burkholderiaceae bacterium
CTTTTGGCAACCATATCAGCACCAATATTGCCACCATAGCCAGGGCGATTTTCTACTAACACTGGGACACCTAAACTTTGTTGCCAATTTTCAGCTAATACACGCGCCAAGATATCAGGCGCGCCGCCTGGGGTGAAAGTAACAATAATCCGAATTGGCTGCTTTGGCCAGTTACTAGCTTTAGTAGGGTTTGTTTGTGCTTGCGCCAAAAGCGTAATTGCACTGAAGAACAGAAACAGCAGGAGGGACTTAAGCGCTTTGGGAAATCGCATCGTGATAGATTTTAGCGCAGGACCGACCAAATACAGTTAAATCAAGCTTCCTTGGAAAAGGGCTATTACTTAACCTTTAGAGTTCAGGAACTCGACTACTGTTTTTACAAATTGATCAGGCACTTCTATATGGGGGATATGACCTACCCCATCTATGGGAACCAGTTTTGCATTGGGTATTGCTGCTTGTGCCTTTTGACCTAGCTGTGGAAAATTACCTAAAGACTTGACAGCCTCTGGCGGAGCAAAACGACGGCCAAAAACTGTTCTATCTTTTTGACCAATGACTAGTAACACTGGCATCTTCAATTGTGGTAAATCATTCACAATGGGTTTTTCTGCAATCATTTGATAAGTTAAGACAGAGGTCTTCGCATACGCAGGATAGTCAGGCCCTTTTTGTACCCGTACATAGACCTCTACAAACTTTTCAAAACTTGGTTGCCAAGTTGGGAAGTAGCTTTGCAAGAAACGACGATAGCTTGTTTCTGTTTGAGCCATTTCTAGCTTCAGCAATTGATCATTTTGCTGCGGCGGAATATCTTTACTGTAATCTTCAAGGCCTAGTGGATTTTCAAGTACCAGCTTTTGCACAGTACCGGGATATAAACGGGCAAATCGTACTCCAACCATGCCGCCCATCGAATTTGCAATGACGGATACTTGTTTTATATTGAGCGACTGCAATAATGCTTTGGTATTGGCGGCCAAATCATCAAAGTGATATGCCACATCTGGCTTAGAGGACTTACCAAAACCAATTTGGTCTGGAGCAATCACACGATACCCAGCTTGCGTTAAGCCAGCGATGGTAGGAGCCCAATAATCGCTAGAGAAGTTTTTCCCATGAAACAGGAGGACTACACCCTTTTGCTTGCCAAGAGCCTGCACATCCATATAGACCATAGTAGCAGGCTGGCCTTGCAAACTGGTCTTGAATTCTTTAGTCGCATATGGATAAGGCCAAGTACTTAAACGCAGATCTAGTGGAGCTGCATTGCTATACAAACTAGGAGCGGCTTGGGGGCTCACTGAGGTCTGTTCTGTAGTTGCGCATGAGACTAATGCGAGCAGGGTCGCACAAACTACAACAAGACTTCTGAATGGTAACTTTGTATAAGACATATTCATTACAGGATTTTGGTTTTGAGATTAGCCAAACCTTCAACACTTCCCTCCAATACATCACCTTTCTTAATAGGGCCAACGCCAGCAGGAGTGCCAGAGAAAATCAAATCGCCTGGCTCAAGGGTAAATAAGGTGGAAAGATATGCAATCGTATCTGGCACATTCCAGATGAGCTGATTTAGGTCACCCTCTTGACGCAGCTCACCATTGACTAAAAGCTTGACTGAGCCTTTTGCCGGATGGCCACACATCGCTGCGGGAGTAATTTCTCCACAAGGCGCTGATTGATCAAATGCTTTACCAGTATCCCAAGGTCGACCCATCTTCTTGGCCTCTCCTTGTAGATCACGTCTTGTCATATCAAGGCCAACACCATAACCATAGACATGGTCTAGTGCCTTATCAGCAGAAATGTTGGCGCCACCTTTACCAATAGCTACTACCATTTCGATTTCGTGATGCACATCCTTGGAAAGATTTGGGTAATCCATGTCTTTGCCATCAGTCACGATCGAATTAGCAGGCTTCATAAAAAAGAAAGGTGGTTCGCGATCTGGATCATGACCCATCTCACGTGCATGATCAGCATAGTTACGACCAACACAGTAAATCCGATTTACTGCAAAACGGCGCGTATCACCAGTTACCGGTAGTGAAATCACTGCTGGTGGATCAATGACAAATGCTGAACTCATAAAACCCTTTCTTTGTAATGCCAATGTGTTATTTACGATGTTTAGAAGTATGACGCAATTTCAATAAGAGGATACTCAAAGCCAAAGCAAAGGTAAGCATATTTGCTAAGATCAGGGGCCACTTCTCAATAAAAAGACCGTATATAAGCCATAAACCCACCCCCGCCGTGAAAAGAGAATACATTCCCAAAGAGATCCCTGATAAATCTCGGGTACGCCAAGACTGAATGGCTTGCGGCAAGAAGGCAATCGTCGTCAGAAAAGCAGCGCAATAGCCGATGATTTCAATTTGGTGTAGTTCAAGAGTCATATGAGGATTGTAATTTGCAAAACTCAAAATTCATTGATAATAAGAATGCCATTAAAACCTATAAAAATGAGACTATGAGACAAAAAATGATTCGATATATTGGTGCAACACTATGTGCTGCCTTCATTAGCCTACCCGCATTTGCCCAATCTAATGCGGCAGCCATCAAAAACTACCCTGATAAGCCCATCAAACTCGTCATTCCTTTTCCTCCTGGAGGCGCCACGGATGTCATTGGCAGAATCATGGCGCAGGAGCTTTCTAAGACACTCAATCAACAAGTGGTTCCAGATAACAAAGCTGGCGATAGCGGCAATATTGGTGCTGACATGGTAGCCAAGTCTCCAGCAGATGGCTATACGCTGCTCATGGGAGCACTCACCTCACACTCCATCAATGCCAATCTTGATAAAGACAGAATCAAATACAGCCTAGAAAAAGATTTCACACCAGTTGCCATCGTCGGTGTAGTGCCTCTGGTCTTTGTGGTGAACCCTTCAGTGCCCGTCAAAAATATGAAAGAGTTCATTGCTTATGCAAAAGCCAATCCAGGCAAGCTCACCTTCGCCTCTTCTGGCGCAGGAGCTCCTCAACGTCTTGCAATGGAAATGTTCCGTTTTCAATTGGGCTTGGATATGCTGCATATCCCCTATAAAGGCAGTGGCCCCGCCATGACTGATCTGGTTGGGGGGCAAGTTCTCACTATGTCAGAGACGGTTCCAGCCGCGCTGCAATTTATTCAAGCCGGTCAGCTAAGGGCCTTAGCTGTTACTACAGCAAAACGCATAAGCCAACTGCCTGATGTACCAACAGTGACTGAGGCAACTGGCCTACCAAACTTTGATGTCGTAAGCATGTTCGGAATTGAAGCGCCAGCTGGTACGCCTCAACCGATCATCGATAAATTAAGTGCAGATATCAAATTGATTCTGCAACGTCCGGATGTTCAAGAGCGTATGCTCACTGCAGGCGTGTATGTAAATTATCTTTCTCCAGCTGACTCGAGCAAGCGTATTACTCGTGAACTTGCTATGTGGAGCAAAGTCATTAAAGACGCAAATATCAAAGCCGATTAAAAGGTCTATAGCTCCAGGTCTTTGCAGGCCTGGAGTATTTACTGCTTTTTATTCAGCTTCGATTTTGGCTTGCTGAGCCACTAACTCCCACTTCTTCTTTTCAGCTGCAATAAATATCTTGGTATTGGCGGGCGTATCGCCAACAGCCCAGCCACCCAGATCTTTCCAGCGTTGTTTGATCTCAGGAGTCTCGAGGGCCTTCTTTACTGCAACATATAGCTTATCAATTACTGGCTTTGGAGTTCCAGCAGGAACAAATAAACCAAACCATGCAGTGACTTCAAAGTTTGGATAGCCAGATTGAATCATGGTCGGCACATCAGGCAACTCAGCAACCCTAGTCTTGCTAGTAACGGCCAAAGCACGTAGTTTACCGGCCTTAATGTATTGCATTGAACTAGGTAAGTTATCAATCATCATATTAGTCTGACCAGCTAGTAAATCAGCTAATGCAGGACCAGCTCCTTTATAAGGCACATGAATAATGTCGATACCAGCCTGCGTTCTGAATAACTCACCCGACATATGAATGGATTGACCACGACCAGACGATGCAAAAGAATATTTACCAGGATTTGCTTTAGCTAAAGCAACTAGCTCGGCGACTGTCTTTGCAGGAACATCTGGATTGACAACCAAGACGTTAGGATTAGCAATCACAATCGTGATGGGCTCCATATCATCCATCTTATAAGGCAAATTTTTATATAGACTGTAGTTAATTGCGTTCGGACCGATATTGCCCATCGCCATGGTGTAACCATCTGGAGGCGCTGCAAGCAAGGCTTGAATACCAATGATTCCTGCGCCACCCGCTTTGTTTTCAATAATCACGCTTTGACCAAGTTCTTTTCCTAAGATGTCAGAAAGCGCCCGTGAGGCGATATCAGTTGTGCCACCCGGAGCTGCTGTCACAATAATCTTCACAGGCTTAGTCGGAAAGGCTTGGGCAAATGCCAAATTGCACGTAAATGCAGATGCTATAAGGGCCACAAATAAAGGCACCCATTTCTTAAAAACAAATTCAAAATTCATCATGACGGTCTCCAATATTTCTATTGATTTTTTAATATGACTTAACTAGATATATATCTTTACTTTTTATTTCTTTTTATTTCTTTTTTGAGCCGGCCCTACGCGCTTCTACTTCCTTATTGATTGCCGCAATGGTTTTAGCATCTGGCGACTTCCAATTACCACCTGAGTTATTGACTATGTATACCAAGGCATCTGCAAAACCTTCAATGCTGAGATTGGGGTTACCGCCTTTAGGAGGCATGGCACGCACCCCAAAATAGGCGTGCGCCGTGAGGGTAACCTGCCCCTCCGCAATGAGTGGTGCCCACTTAGCTTTATCGCCAAACTTTGGTGCATTGAGAAGACCAGCGCCATGACAATTCATGCAGGACTGTTTATAGGTGCTTTC
>CANHLB010000153.1 GCA_947461335.1 Burkholderiaceae bacterium
CAAGCAGCAGAGATTGATCTGTGCAAAGCAGAGCCAGTATGGGATAAGACAGACCTGAATGGTCTGCAAAATATTGTGAGCAATCTCTTTAATGAGTTGCTCGAGCTGGAGTACACCTTGATACCGCATGGCTTGCATGTGGTGGGCGCAGTTCCTCCACTTGCAGAGCGCTTTGGTTTGTTAAAAGCCATGGCCGATGTCGCCTTAGATCATCCAGTAGAGGATGCCGTGGTAGAGGTGCTCATGAATGGCGAGGACTTTGGCAAGGTCATTGATACCCATCCAGAGTTACTAGAGCTTGGCACCCGCGAGACATTAGAAGAGCTCTTTGGCAAGATGGTGAGATCGAATGAGCTGATGTCTGCAGAGACTGAAGTTGCTGGCATGTTAGATGCACTCGATGGACGCTTCATTCGCCCAGCAGCCGGTGGTGATGTGATGCGCAATCCTGAAGTGTTGCCAACCGGTCGTAACTTGCATGGCTTTGATCCATTCCGTATACCAAGTGTATTCGCTGTCAAAGATGGCGCTAAGCAGGCTCAGCGTATTTTGGATAAATACCAAGAAGATAGCGACTCACTACCAGAATCTATTGCAATGGTTTTATGGGGAAGTGATAACTTGAAATCGGAAGGTGGGCAAATTGGTCAAGCGCTTGCATTGATGGGCGCTAAACCCCGCTTTGATAGTTATGGTCGATTAGCTGGTGCGCAACTCATTCCTTTGAGTGAGCTTGGTCGTCCGCGCGTTGACGTCGTGATAACCTTGTCCGGCATCTTCCGTGACCTCTTGCCATTGCAAATTAAGTTGTTAGCTGAAGCCGCATTTATGGCTGCTTCTGCAGAAGATGAGCCACTTGAGCAAAACTTTATTCGTAAGCATGCTTTGGCTTATCAAAAAGAGCACGGCTGTGATTTAGAGACTGCCTCATTGCGTGTTTATGGAAATGCTGATGGTGCTTATGGTTCTAACGTGAGTAATATGGTTGAAAACAGCGTATGGGAAGAAGAAGACGAGTTAGCGGAAACCTATACCCGCAGAAAAGGCTTTGCATTTGGACGTGCAGGTATACCGATTCAGAACAATGCTCTATTGAAGAGTGTTTTATCTGATGTGCAAATGACTTATCAAAATCTGGACTCGATGGAGTTGGGCGTTACAACTATTGATAACTATTTTGATACCTTAGGAGGTATTACTAGGGCCGTGAAGCGCGCCAAGGGCGGAGTAGATGTGCCAGTCTTTATTGGTGACCAGACTAAAGGTGAGGGCGCTGTCAGAACGCTCTCAGAACAAGTTTCCTTAGAAACGCGTACCCGTATGCTTAATCCCAAATGGTATGAAGGCATGTTAGAGAGTGGTTATGAAGGTGTGCGCCAAATTGAGGTGCACATTACCAATACGATGGGATGGTCTGCGACAACCGGCCAAGTTCAGCCTTGGGTCTATAAGCAGCTGACAGAGACTTTCATGCTGAACCCAGAAATGCGTGAGCGTTTAGCCAAACTCAATCCGACTGCTGCTGCTCGTTTGGCTAATCGGCTGACTGAAGCTTCCCAAAGAAATTATTGGCAGCCTGAACCAGAAATGCTCAAGGCCATGCAAGAAGCCAATGATGAACTAGAGGATCGCTTAGAAGGTATTTATGACAACACCTCTTTGGCCGCCTAATTAATTGATGTAAGCAGAATTCTTTTTTAAACACGACACTTCATTAAAAATTGACTATGAGCATGCTAGATCGAATTAATCAAAGCCTTGAAAATGCCATGATTTTGGCGCAATCAAAACAAGGGCCTCAGCTCTTGCAGGAAGCGATGCACTATTCTGTGTTTCCCGGTGGTGCCAGAATTCGTCCGCAATTATGTCTAGCTGTTGCTGCAGCTTGTGGTGATGATGATCCTGCGCTATCGAATGCAGCTGCAAGTGCTATCGAACTTTTGCACTGCGCTTCATTAGTTCATGATGATCTGCCTTGTTTTGATAATGCTGAACTTAGACGTGGCAGGCCTTCTGTACATGCAGCTTATGGTGAGAGGATTGCAGTGTTAGCAGGCGATGCCTTAATTGTTTTGGCTTTCCAATGTTTAGCTAACTCTGGTACGCGCTCTATCTTCCGCTTGGGACCTTTGATGAATACGATTGCGATGAGTGTCGGCTCACCCAGTGGAATTGTTGCTGGCCAAGCCTGGGAGTGCGAATCAAAAGTGGTATTAACTGATTATCAGCGCGCAAAAACGGGTTCATTATTTGAGGCAGCTACCGCAGCTGGAGCACAAGCTGCAGGAGCTGACGCGGCAACCTGGAGACCGCTGGGCGAATGGCTAGGTGAGGCCTATCAAGTTGCAGATGACATTCGCGATGTCGTCGCTGATCAATCTGAATTAGGTAAGCCAGCTGGTCAGGATATTGCTCATGACCGCCCAAGCTCTGCAAGAGATTTGGGTCTTAGCGGAGCTGTGCAGCGTTTTGATGAGTTGGTACGAAAGGCTATCGCCTCTATTCCTCATTGCAAAGGCGAGAAGATGTTGCGCGCTCTTGTCACTCAAGAATCTGAGCGTCTAGTACCTTCAGATTGGTTTAAGGATGCGAAAAGAAAAATTTTATTTCGTCAGACCAGCCATTCTTAATTTTCATACTGCTGTTGTCTAAGTTCTGAATCGCCTTTCATGGAAATCTTTTTCGATTGGCGAAATCGTCTCATTGCTTCACCAGGCTTTCAGCGCTGGGCCACCCGTTTTCCTCTCACTCGCTGGATAGTTAAAAAGCAAGCATCCGATATTTTTGATCTGATGGCTGGTTTTGTTTATACCCAGGTTCTGCTTGCTTGCACTCAAGTCAATCTCTTTGATATTTTGTCTAAGGGCGCTCTGAGATTTGATGAACTTCAAAAACAAATTCCATTAAAGCCGGCTGGCTTAAGGCGCCTATTGGATGCAGCAGTAGCGATCAAGTTGCTGGTCAAACGTAGCGAAGATCGTTATGCCCTCAGTATGATCAGCGCACCATTGGTTGGCAATATCGCAATTCTGGATATGGTCAAGCACCATGCTGATTTTTATCGTGACCTTTCTGATCCAATCGCTTTATTACAGGGCGATACAAGCTCTGCTGCTCTGAATGAGTACTGGCCCTATATCACCCCAGAGAAGGGTGCTGCGCCAGAAAATTTATCCGCTGAGAAAGTAGCTGATTACTCCAAATTGATGGCGCATACCCAATCCTTGGTTACAGACGAGATTATTGATGCCTACCCCATGGGCAAGCATCAAATGGTTCTTGATATCGGTGGTGGTCAGGGGGGCTTTATTAAAAGGTTAGCTGCACGCTATTCCCATTTAGAGTTCAAATTATTTGATATTCCTGGAGTAGCAGAGCTCTCCAATGCCCACTTTCAGGAAATTGGACTCTCACAGCGTGCTCAAGCCATTGGCGGAAACTTTTTTCAAGATCCTTTGCCTAAGGGGTGTGATTTAGCGACCCTCGTGCGGGTGATTTTTGACCATGATGATGCCCGAGTAAAACAATTGCTTGCCAATGTGTTTGATGCTCTCAATGCAGGCGGCACTTTATTGCTTGCAGAACCCATGGCTGAGACCAAAGGTTTTGAGGCGATGGGTCATGCCTATTTTGGGTTTTATCTGCTGGCGATGGGTAGGGGAAGGCCAAGAACTGAAGCTGAAATAAGGGGCCTACTTAGCGAAGCAGGGTTTACTGGTATTGAGCTTTTAAATTCTTATATGCCATTAAATGCACAAATATTGCGGTGCAATAAACCTAGCGCTCATGGTGCATAAAGACAGCTGAAAAAAAGCGTTTAAAAAGGACTCTAAAAACCTGATTTAGTAGAGAAAACCCCTAGATGACAAGTGGGCAATTAAGGTTTAAAAACTAATGTGTAAACATTTTTTTACACTTTGAATATAAAAATAGAATGCTTAGCAAGACATGACAGATAAGTATCAAACAAGGGCAATCGTGCTGGAAAAGCCAGAAAGCGTCATTCTTACTGATCTGGAGTTAGCACCTATGACCCCTATTGATGTTGTGGTCGATATGGAGTGGAGCGGCATCAGCACAGGTACAGAAAAATTATTGTGGACAGGAAAAATGCCCAGCTTTCCTGGTATGGGTTACCCGCTAGTCCCCGGTTACGAGTCCGTGGGAAGGGTGGTCAAAGTAGGGGCAGACTCCACTCTTAAGGTAGGTCAAAGAGTATTTGTTCCTGGAGCGAAGTGCTATGGCGAGATTAAAGGTTTGTTTGGGGGTGCAGCCTCAAGAGTGATTGTTGACAGTAATCGCGTGATTGCCATTCAAGATCATTTGGGCGAGGAAGCAATTCTCTTTGCTCTAGCTGCAACTGGATATCACGTCACATCTGGTCCTGGACAGGAGCAACCTGAATTAATTATTGGACATGGCGTATTAGGTCGCTTGATTGCACGTATTGCGGTTGCCAAAGGTAAGCGCCCTGTAGTTTGGGAGACTAACACGGCACGCCGAGAAGGCGCTGTAGGTTACGACGTCATCGATCCTAAAGATGATCAGATTAAGAAGTACAAAACGATTGTTGATGTTAGTGGTGATGCCAGATTGGTTGACACATTAATTAGCTGTCTTGCTCCTGGCGGCGAAATTGTTTTGGCAGGGTTTTATGACACGATTTCTTTTTCATTTCCACAGGCATTTATGCGTGAAGCACGCATTCGTATCGCAGCACAGTGGGCGCCTGGAGATTTAGTTGCAATTAAAGATTTAGTGGAGTCGGGTAAGTTAAGTTTAGATGGCTTGATTACGCATCGCTCTTCACCTAATGATGCAAACGAGGCTTATCACACGGCTTTTAACAATATCGATTGTTTAAAAATGGTTCTAGATTGGAGAAATCTGCAATGAGTTCATC
>CANHLB010000154.1 GCA_947461335.1 Burkholderiaceae bacterium
CTATGGTTTTGCTCAGGCGCAATGACCGTGATACGGCCTAAAGGTCGCACAGCATTGACCAAAGCCAGTAAGCCAGGAGCAAGATAACCATCATCATTAGAAACTAAGATGTGGGGGAGACGTTCACTCATGAATTTGAATACTTTCTTGACTTAAATATTGCTTGCAGGTGTTAATGCACGGCCTCTAAACCAGCCATAAATCACTGGTAATACTAAAAGTGTCAAGATAGTAGTAGTGACCATGCCGCCCACAATCACTAATGCTAATGGACGCTGTGCCTCTGAGCCAATGGAATGAGATAAGGCAGCAGGTAGCAGGCCTAATCCAGAGAGCATGGCTGTCATCAACACTGGACGCACACGTAATGAGGCGCCCTCTACCATCACATCTTTCATCTGCCCATGCTCAGTAGCAGCAGTTTTATTAATGAAGGAAATTAAAATGACACCATCCTGAATCGCAATACCAAAAAGCGATAAAAATCCAAAGAATGCCGAGATACTCAAAGTCTCACCAGCGAGATGCAAAGCAAGTACCCCTCCAATCGCAGCAAAGGGTACGTTAATCATCACAATGAAAGCATCGCGGAAGTTGCCAAAGGCGCTGACCAATAATAAGAAGATGCCCATCAGCGCCAAAGGCACAATCAGCATCAATTTTTTCTGTGCTTGTTTCATCTGATTAAATTGTCCATCCCAGCTAATGGAATAGTTTGGTGGCAAGGTTACATTCTGCTCAACTAGGTACTGTGCATCTTCTACTGCGCTGCCTAAATCGCGGTTACGCACGCTAAATTTAATCGCGATATAGCGTTTTCCAGCTTCGCGATAAATAAAGAAAGGACCATCAGTGAGCTGCACAGTAGCCACCATTGACAGTGGCACCTTGATACCATCGGGAGACTCTACTAATAAATGGCTAATATCAGCTATGTCGTTACGACTACCCTCGTTTAAGCGAATCGCTATGCCAAACGTTTTTTCATCTTCAAGCAAACTCGTTACTGCAGCGCCACCGATCGCATTGGCTACGAGCGTCTGGATATCATTTACATTAACGTTGTACCTAGCAGCGCGAGCGCGATCAATCTGAATATTGAGAGTAGGCTGACCAAGCTCTTTCAAAATACCTTCATCTGCTACACCACGAATCTTTTTAAGCTGATCAATGACTTCATGGGCTTTTTGATCAAGGACCTCAAGATCAGTGCCATAAATCTTGACGGAGTTCTCGCCCTTCACGCCCGATAAAGCCTCGTTCACGTTATCTTGAATATATTGTGAAAAGCTATAGGTAATCCCTGGAATTTTATTGAGCTCATTCTCTAAGTGGGCAATGAGATCTTTTTTGCTAGATCCAGCTGGCATCTTATCTGGGCTCTTGAGGTAAAGACCGTACTCTTGATTAAATACTCCCGTAGAGTCAGTACCGTCATCAGGACGCCCAATCTGTACAGCAACTTTTTCGATCTCAGCTTGCTTGATAAAGGTTTCACGTAATTGATTGGCTACCTTCACTGAATAATCGAGGTCAACTGTATTTGGTAGGGTTACCCGCAACCAAATATTATTCTCTTCCAAGGTTGGTAAGAAGGCCGTACCTAAGCGGGTCATACTTAATAGCGTTAATCCCAGCACAAACACAGCTACTGAAAATACAGTTAACGGACGATCCATCCATCTTCTAAGTAAAGGCTTATAACCATTTAGAATCTTCGTCATAAATGATGGCGGCTTGTGATGTAAGTTCTCCCCAAACACTAAAGAGATCATGGCAGGCAAGAAAGTCAGGCTGAGGATCATCGCTGCAATCAGGGCAAAGCCCATGGTAAATGCCATTGGCTTAAAAATAATGCCCTCAACGCCACCCATAAAGAATAGCGGGGAGTAAGCAACAATGATGATGCCCGTTGAATAAATCATGGCACGCTGTACTTCACTCGTTGCCATGATGATGCTTTGATTAAGACGTTTGCCGCCCTCTTCCAAGTGCCGCATGACGTTTTCAGTCAGGATCACAGCAGAATCAACAATCACACCAAAGTCAATAGCACCTAAAGAAATCAAATTGGCTGGCACACTCCATAAATGCATCTGTATGAACGATACGCACAATGCTAGTGGGATGACTGCCGCAACTACTGCTGCAGCACGAATATTTCCAAGGAAGAAAAACAGTACTGCTAATACTAAAGAGATGCCAAAGAACAAAGTGTGTTTAACCGTCCCAATAGTGATGTCTAAAAGAACCTGTCGATCATAAAAAGGCTTGACTTCGATACCAGGGGGCAATACATGCTTATTAATATTCTCAACTGTATTGCGCACACGTGCTAATACTTCAGTAGCATTCTCACCGCGACGTAAGTAAACAATTCCTTCAACAGAATCTGGATTGTTATTGAACTGGAACATCCCCAAGCGAGGCGCATTCCCAATCTCTACCCGAGCGACATCACCAATCCGAATGGGGACGCCATTATTAATCGTAATCACAACCTGCTTGATATCGTCAATATTCTTAAGCAGGCCAACGCCACGCACCACAAACTGTTGTTCACCACTAGGAAGTAAACCACCACCTGTATTGCTATTGGCATTGGTCAGAGCCAAGATCAGTTGATTTACCGAAACACCCTTAGCCTGCAAACTTTCAGGACTCACAATCACTTGATATTGGCGAACTTTGCCACCAAATGAAGAGACGTCAGCTACACCGGGCGTTTGTTTGAGCTCTTTATAGATCTCGTAATTCTGCAAAGTCTTAAGTAGTGTTGAAGTAGCGTACTCAGAGCGCACTTCATAACGCATGATCTCGCCCGTAGCATCGGAATCTGGACTAATGCTTGAAGTAACGCCAGGCGGGAAGCTAACATTGGCTAGATTAGCTAAAAAGGTTTGGCGTGCCTTAAATGGATCTGTAGTGTCGTTGAACTTAAGAGTGACTACCGATAAACCAAACAAGGATACTGAACGAAATGCTTGTAAGCCTGGAATACCAGCAAGTGCATTTTCCACTGGGATGGTGACTTGCTGCTCAACCTCGGTAGTACTTCTACCTGGCCATTGAGAAATTGCTTGGATAGTTAATGGCGCAACGCCTGGATATGGCTGGATTGGTAATTTGCTCAAGCTGAGCATGCCCAATCCAAGCAATACAATGGAAGCGAAGATAACCAGTACACGCTTCTCAATGACCCCTCGAATGAAGGAGGTGAAAACGCTCACTTAGTCCTCCTGCTTGGCAAAGCGATCATTGAGCAAAACTGCGCCTTCTGCCAATACTTTCCATCCAGGCTCTACGCCCTCGGTAATCGCAAAGCTCTTACTGTTGAGGTCATAACCCTTGACTGGCACTCGGCGGAAGGTCTCATCACCCACTTTGATGATGGCAAAGCGGTTCTCGCGTACGCGGACAATCGCTGATTGAGGAACTACCACCGCATCTGCTATTCCTGTAGTAAGCAGGCCAGAGGCATACATATCGGGACGCAATAAGTTATCTGTGTTTTCTAAATCGGCACGGATTAATAAAGCGCGGGTTTGTGGATCGATGGTTGGTGCAATGTAATTGGCGTAAGCAACAAATTCTTTATCAGGGTAGGCCTCAAGATGTAAAACCATCTTCTGACCTTGTTTAATCATTTTGAAATCTTGCTCAAACACATTACCTAAAAACCAGAGTTGTTTAGGATCAGCCAAGGTAGCAATCACATCACCAGAACTAACGGCTGAGCCCGGCTCAACATTACGCTTAATAACTACGCCTTTTAAAGGTGAGCGCATGACTAAATTACTCGTGGTCTTACCAGTCGCTTCAATACTCTTGATATCCCCATCGCCAGCACCAAGATTTCTCATGCGATTTGCAGCGGCCTCCTGGGTAATGCGCGCATCACCTAATAAATCACTCATGGTTTTATTAGATTCAAGAACCTTAGCAGTTTTGGAAGAAAGTAAATATTCCTGTTGTGCGGATAAGTACTCCGGGCTATAGAGCTCAACAATGGGTGAGCCTACCTCTACTAACGCGCCATCAAAGGCGTAAATACGCTCTACCCTACCTGGAGCACGAGCTGAGAGTACCTTAGATTTTTCAGCATTAAACGCCAAGCGACCAGGAACCTTCAGGTTGACTGGTACTTGTACTTTTTCAGCAGTCTGGAATACATAAATTTCAGGATTCAGTTGGACACCTGGCAATTTCAGCTCTAGAACGCCGCTACTCTCAACTTTAAGCCCCTTACCTGAATTTTCAATTTTCACCACACGATTTACGTTGGTTACGCGACCGACCACAATACCAATAGATAGGATTGCAAAAGCAAAAGCAGCTAAACGCACTCGGTAGCGATTCGTTGGCGAGAGATTCCAATACAGCCCAGCCAAGCCAATGGCAGCTCCCTTTGCATGATGAGCGCTCTGATGGGCGCCCTGATGCAACATTGGCTTTGCCTTTTCAAAAACGCGCTTTAGAAATGCCATTATTTTGTCAATCAAAAACTACTCCTTAAAAAGGCTCTTTGCCCGCTGAAACCATTAGTACCGCTTGCGCTTGTAATAGATTACTCTCTGCCTGCGCCAATGCAATCTCTAAGTTACGCAATTGGGTTTGCGCAGTCAACACATCATTAAATCCCTGTCCATTATTGGAATACTGGGTTAGACCAACCTTATAAGCTGCATCGGCTTGTGGCACCTGACGCTCTTTTAAGAATTGGGTTTGATTCTTGGCCTGCTCATAAGAGGCATAGGCAGTGTTAACTGCCAGTACCACTTGTTGGCGATTGGAAATATTGCCTGCTTCA
>CANHLB010000155.1 GCA_947461335.1 Burkholderiaceae bacterium
TGCATTAATGTGGCGGGATCGCCAAATTGAATACACGCGCTTAGTCACAATGAGCGATCCCAACCCTAATGGCAGCAAATATTATTTGCCATTTTGGGAGCTCACCATTCGATCTTTACGCTATGTCTGCAAGCGTATGAGATTAACTCTATCGTCCGATGATGAAAAGCGCCTTATGGATCAGTACGCCAAGCTGACAAGTTTTGATGACAGCCTAGCTGTTTTGAAAACTATCAAAGGCAGGGGTATTGCAACTGCCATTTTGTCTAATGGCAGTAAAGATATGTTGGCTAGCGTTGTAGAGAGCAATGGCTTAAAGCCTTACCTCGATAAAGTGGTGACGGTTGAGGAGGTGCGCTTATTTAAAACATCGCCACAAGCCTATGAGCTTCTATTGAAAGCATTTCCTGTGAAGAAAGAAGAGATTTTATTTGTCTCTAGTAATGCCTGGGATGCTTTGGCAGCAAAATGGTATGGCTTCGATGTCTTTTGGGTAAATCGCTTAGCTCATCCCTACGAAGAGATTGGTGAGAAACCAGATTATGAAGGAAATTCCTTAAGCAAAGTATTGGAAGTAATTTAAAAAGACTTATTCATCTCTCGTAAGAGCTTTGATCATCTGTATATTTTCGGCGGAAGTTCCAAATAATTTTAGTAGCTGATCTCGCCTTGCGATCTCAAATTCATCAAATTCAAAGCCTGGCGCTACGGCACAGCTTACAAGGCAAAAAGAGTTTTCCACTGCTGGCCTAGCAGCAAACCAAGTATTTGCAGGAATAGTCGCTTGCAATCTTGTTGATTTCATTCCCAGAGCAATTTTTTGCAAGCAATTTTGTTCATCAAAGAAATAGATGAATACATCACAACCTAGATGAAAGAACCAGGTTTCATCAGACTGAATGCGATGCCAGGACGAAAAATCTTTTTCAGCAAGTAAATAATAAATGCTGGTATAGGCACTTTTATCCTTCGAATTAACGGTGTCCTTGACGATTGTATTTGAACGATGAACCTCTTTATAAAATCCACCTTCAGGGTGTGGCTGGAGTTCAAGCGCGTGAATAACAGAGTTCAGATCATGCATCCATCTTCTCCTTTCCAGGGAATAAATGTTTTGTTGCTTAAATTATCCTATAGGGGTCCTTAGGGGGCTCTCCTACGTGCTTGAGCTACTATTACAGAATGGATGCTCAAATTTCTCATTTGCTTGGACTATCTGTGCAGGCTCTTCAGCAAAATAACTATGATCAAGCTGAAAAATTATTACAGGAGGTGCTCGGTGCACAGCCGACACACCCTGATGCATTAAGGTTTATGGGCATTTTATATGCCATGAAGAGGAACTGGCCAGCAGCTCTCATCTTAATCGATCAAGCCTTGGAGCTAGGCCCAGATAACGCCTTGGCCCATAGTAATAAAGGCAACATACTCCAAGAGCTGGGCCGCGCAGGAGATGCAATAGAGAGCTACGATAAGGCAATTGCACTGGCTCCAAATAATGTTGAGGTCTACAACAATAAGGGTAATGCACTTCAAGCGCTTAATCGGTTTACGGATTCTTTAGAGTGGTATGACAAAGCAATTGCACTTGCACCCCAATATGCTATGGCACATAACAATAAGGGTAATGCTTTACAAGAGCTCAAGCAATTCAATGAGGCGATGGATTGCTATAACAAAGCACTGGCCTTGGGAAGTTGTGCCGATAGTGCCTTTACGGGTATTGGCGTTGTACTGCAACAATTAAAGCGCTATGAAGAGGCTTTAACATTTTTTGATAAAGCAATCGCTTTAAATCCTCAGTACGTTGAGGCCTGGACCAATAAGGGCATCGCTTTAAAGTCTTTAAGGCGTTTTGAGGATGGATTGATTTGCTTTGATAAGGCATTAGCGCTTAGCGAAAATAATGCTGATGCTTGGGCAAACAAAGGCGCAGTTCTTAATGAAATTGCTCGCTATGAAGAGGCGTTGACTTGCTTTGATAAGGCTTTAAAGATAAATCCTCAGCATGTTTTAACTTGGTACAACAAGGGCATTAATTTTGCTGATCGAAAATTATTCAATGAATCATTACACGCCTACGAGCAAGCAATTATTTTACGGGCTGATAACGCAGATGCTAAATGGAATAAAGCCTTAATAGACTTAACAGTAGGCAATTTTAAGAATGGCTGGAGTCTTTATGAATCAAGATGGTTCAGCAAGAACCCACCCTCTAGAAGACACCAAGATATTCCAGCACTCAAAATTTTGGAAAGCTGTGTTGGCAAAACCCTATTGGTTTGGTCTGAGCAGGGATTGGGTGATACCTTGCAGTTTTCAAGATACATCAATGAGCTAATGAACTTAGGTGTGAAGCTTGTCTTTGAGGTCCAGCCCCCTCTTAAAAAGCTCATGGCTCCCCAATTTAGCTGCCCTGTAATTGGCTTTGATGATCCACTTAATATGAGCATCGATTACCAGGCACCTCTTTTAAGCTTGCCGCTTTTATTTGGTACAGAGTTGGAGAGTATTCCTTCCGCTCAATCCTATTTAAAGTGCGATGAAAAAAAATCACAGGCATGGAAGGAAAGGCTTGCAAACTCAACAGTCTTAAGGGTTGGCCTGGTTTGGAGCGGCGGCTTTCGGGCGGATCAACCAGATGCTTGGCCGATTAATGAACGAAGAAATATCCCTTTGTCAAAAATTGCTCAATTGCAGAAAGTTCAAGGAATCCATTTCTTTAGTTTGCAAAAAGGTGATCCAGCCGAATCAGAGCTGCGTAATGAAAAAGCAAAATATTGGCCAGCAGAAAATCTATTTAATTATGTGGAAGAGCTAAAGGATTTTTCGGATACCGCTGCCCTGATTGATCATTTGGATCTCATTATTTCTGTTGATACTTCAACGGCACATCTTGCAGCAGCCATGGGTAAAAAAGTTTGGCTATTAAATCGCTACGACTCTTGTTGGCGCTGGATGGCAGATGAAGAGCAGAGTCCTTGGTACCCAAGCCTAAAAATTTATAACCAACTTCATCCTGGCGATTGGGATGAAGTTATTGAGAGGGTGAGCAAAGATTTAAAAGAGCTCACCCCAAGCCATTAAAATAGGAATTCATCAGCATGAAAAACGCTTTACTTAAAGTTATTGCGTACTTAGTGTGATTGCTTACGACCTTCTTCTTCAGGCCCTTGTATTAGGCTTGCTAGGCTTAGGCGCTGGCGTATTAGGTGGTGTCATTGGTTTTGGAACAACCATCATATTGATGCCAGCCCTCGTCTATTTCTATGGGCCTATTCAAGCGATTCCAGTTGTTGCTCTTGTTGCTACGGTAGCAAATCTATCCCGTATATTTTTATGGTGGGGCTCCATTAATTGGAGTGTGTGCTTTGTCTATAGCATCACAGCTATTCCTGCTGTGATATTGGGTGTGAATACATTGGTATCCCTAAATGATCGATTAATTGAAATTACTCTAGGACTATTTTTAATTTTGTTGATCCCGATTCGACGCTGGATGCGGAAGAAAAATTTTTATTTAAAACTATGGCAGATGAGTCTTGTTGGGGCTGTTATTGGCTATCTCACTGGAATTGTGGCAACGACGGGCGCAATTAATACACCATTTTTTCTAGCATTCGGGTTAACAAAAGGTGCTTTTTTAGGAACTGAGGCCGCTAGCTCCCTATCTATTTTATTTACCAAAGGCATTACTTTCCATCAGCTAGGATTCTTAAACAATACTGCGATTATTCAAGGTCTGTTGATTGGCGCCAGCGTATTGATAGGCTCCATTTTTTCTAAAAGAATTGTTTTAGCCCTACCCGAAAAGAAATTTCTATTATTGATGGAGCTTGTGATGCTGATATCAGGTGCGTCTATCCTCGCTATGTCTTTTTAACAACATTGCTATAAAGCACTGGATTTGCCTTAAATTCTCGGCATATAATTTAATCAAGCAGGAGAGTGAGGGGCAACCCTCCACCGAAGGCGCAAACTCCCATGAACGCTCAGGTATCCCAATGGAAGGTACTGCTTATCCTAAATAGCCGTCTGGAGAGCCACCATCTTTATGGTGCACCGAAGGAGCAAGCCCTAAGCTAGGCTTAGTGTGAATCTCTCAGGTATCAGGGACAGGGGGAGCGGCATCCATCCACATATTAATGTGTTTGATGGGTTGCTATTGGGAGAATCTTTTATGCAAAACCTATTCTAGTAATTTACGGATTGATTTTTGGCCTTCTAAACCAGGCCGGTTCCAATTTAATTTCCCTTTTGCACCCCTGCATTTGGGAAAACACTTAAAGGGTATGTGTATGACAAATAAATTCGTTAATGAGGCCCCATATCATCCTGGATATGAAGATGCTGGTTTTAAGGGAGATGTTTCTCCAATTACATTAGAACTTGAACGCTTTAGAAAAAGTAATGCTCGCTATTTAGATTTTGCAAACACCATTGTCGATTTTTGTAAGGCAGACAGAAATCGAGTCATCAGATAGCGCCCATAAATAAGACTACTGCTTAGGGTCTACTCAATAACCACCTTCGGGTGGTTATTTCACATTAGAGAAAACCTTGCTATGATGGCCCTAGGCGAAATCATTGCCAGACAAATTGAGGAGCGTATAGTGAAAAAAATATTCTTCTTCGCATCAGTGATAGTGATCGCTATCTCAGTATCAGCATGCGCTAATCTAAGTAGCACTTCTCCTGATGCAGTAAATTGTAATCCCAGAACTCCTACGCAAGATAGAAATCCAGATTGCATGGGTGGACGCTAGGTAATTTATCTATCACTTAAAGCGGCA
>CANHLB010000156.1 GCA_947461335.1 Burkholderiaceae bacterium
AACCAACCGCATCTACCCCTGCTGGAAGCCTAGAAATCAGTTGAGCAGCCACCGCTGGACTTACAGCACGAACACTAGGAGGGTAAAAAACAAAACCGACTGCATCCACACCTGCAGCAACAGCCGCGTCTATATCTGCAGAGTTCTTTAAACCGCAGATTTTGACTCTGGTTCGTCCAAGTGAGTGAGTAAGTAAGCCCATAAAGTAATGATAAAGCCTTAGGCCCTCGTTAACAGGGAAGGTAACCAAGAGTTTTCTAGAGAAGGTTCTGGAATACTGAACTTCTCTGGATAAGCAATTTTCGCCACATAGAGGCCAGCAGGCATAAATGTGGGGGCTGCAATTCGCCTATCTCTGGCGGCTAGAACCTCTGCCATCCATTCTGGTTTTTGTCGGCCTTGTCCGATTTGTAAAAAACATCCCACTAAATTGCGCACCATATGTTGCAAGAAGGCATTGCCTCTAATCCGAAAATATAACCATGCTCCATCAGAAATAATATCTATGGAATAGATGGTTTTTACTGGTGTCTTACTTTGACATTCAGAAGATCTAAATGAGCTGAAGTCATGCTCCCCAATCAAACACTGCACTGATTTTTTCATTCCATCAACATCCAAGCATTGATTAGGAGGCAGCATTAAATAACCAGCGCGGGCATGAACCATCGGTGAGCGACAAGGGCCAATATGTAATGCATAAATATAGGTACGCTCAAATGCCGAGAAACGTGCACTAAACTCCTCAGAAACTGTTTTTGCCCAATTCACCGCAATCGAGGGCGGCAGAAAAGAATTCACCCCTCTTACCCATGAAAAATCTTCACGCTCTACATTGGTATCAAAGTGAACTACCTGCCCTAAGGCGTGGACACCAGTATCTGTTCTACCTGCAGTGATCGTTTTAATTGGAAAGTCTTTGGATGACTCACCAACAAAGGCCGCAATAGCTCTCTCTAGTTCATCTTGAACTGAATGTTGATTGACTTGTGTCTGCCAGCCAGAGTATGGGCTGCCGTCATATTGAAGACCAAGGGCTATGCGCATTACTCTAGCCGATGAACTTAGGCATTACGATGCGAGAGCTCCGCCAGCAAGCTCTGAGCTTCAATCGTAATCGTAGGGTCTACTGAAGTGCTCACTCGTAACACTTCTTCTAAGGACTTCTTAGCTGCAGAAAAATCTTCAATCGTGATGTAAGCACGAGCAAGATTTAACTTCACTCGCAAAGTATCTGCCAGTGGATTAGAAGGTGCATCTAGAGCTGTCTGAGGAGTCTCTTTTATTGGTTTGGAAAGATCAAGATCAATACCCGCAAATAATGCTTTGGCTCGCTCAGGCATTTCAAAATGAGTGCTAGACTTTCCTTCAGAACCTCCAACGGTTCTTGGGGCATTAAAGTGAGCAAGCTCAGAGCGGCGAGCGTTGCGGGCAAAGCCCCATAACAACAAACCTGTTAATGCAATTAAGGTAATTCCCAGAATAGCCGGGCCAAAACCACCTAAACCAAAATTATTCTCAACTGCTTTTTTGTCTTTTGATTTATCAAGAAGCTGCTGTAAGTCAGCAATATTTTTTTCTAGTTCAGCAACGCGAGATTTAGCCTGCTCTAATTGTTTTTCTTGGGCAACTAATTCTTCTGTATAGCGACGTTCTTGTGCGTTACCCTCTGCACTAGAGCCAATCTTTAAACGGTCTTTTGGTGCAGCTTCTCCAGCCTTTGTAGTCCCAGACTTTGATTGGGTTTGCGCTCCATTTAAGGCCTGCTGGGCTTGCCACTCTGCGTTCGCCTCTGCCACAAATTGATTGGCTTCTGCTGGACTAATTGAGCGCAGTAATGCTTGGCTTGGTTTATTTAACTCAGCTCCAGCTGCCAATCGGTTAATACTACCGCTAGCGAATGCATCTGGGTTGGCTTTGTATAAGGCCATCATCGCTTGGTCCAATGTAGCGCCGTCTAATTGTGGGGCCATCAATGCAGCTATCTCAGACAAAGTTTGACCAGGCTTGACAATGACTTTTTGTACATCGCCCAAAAGCAAGGTATAGGTTTTGGTAATGCTACCGCTGGACCAATTGAGGTTAATTAATACGTCTACAAAAGGATCTTCTGATGCTGGTACAGCATTTACTGTCTCTACCAGAACCATCAGTTGCTCTTGGCGATTGCGATATACAGAAACTTGTGGATTAAGGTCTAAAATCTTTTGAGAAACCCCAAGGCGCTCATACGAAGCTTTGGGCAAAGTATTTGCTTTTAAGCTTGATAAGGCAGCCTGCTCATCTGCAGCAATACGAATCGGAATCTCTACACGCAGAGGCTCTCCAGCTTTAGACTGTAACTGAGGTGAGCCTAGTGACACTGCCCAAGCCGAAGTGGCCCAACTCAGCAATACAAAGCAAAGCGCTTTTGAGAAGCTAAATTGGCTTGAGCGTGACATTAATACGCTTATTTCTCTAGCAAGATTCTGAGCATGCGGCGGAGTGGCTCTGCAGCGCCCCATAAAAGCTGATCGCCCACTGTAAATGCGCCAAGATACTCTGGGCCCATAGCCAATTTATGCAGGCGGCCAATTGGTACAGTCATAGTGCCACTTACTGCTGCTGGTGATAATTGACGCTCAGTCATTTCGCGATCGTTGGGAACAACTTTTACCCATTGGTTATCGTTTGCCAAAATGGCTTCAATGTCTTTCAATGGAATATCTTTTTTCAACTTCACAGTTAAACCTTGTGAGTGACAACGCATGGCCCCCACACGCACACAGATACCATCAATTGGAATGCTGCCAGGAGTACGAAATGCAGGTCGACCGAGAATCTTATTGAACTCTGAGCCGCCCTTCCACTCTTCTTTTGTTTGCCCATGCTCAACTGGAACGTCAATCCATGGAATCACGCTACCTGCTAATGCGATATTACGAAAGTTTTTTGTTGGAAAGTCTGCTGAACGTAATGTTTCAGTCACTTTGCGATCAATATCCAAAATTGAAGATGATGGATTTGCCAATTCAGTAGCAACGCTGTCACGTAAAGCACCCATTTGCAGGAGCAATTCCCGCATATTCTGTGCACCGGCACCAGATGCCGCTTGGTAAGTCATAGCGCTGATCCACTCCACCATATCAGCTTTCACTAAACCGCCCATTGCCATCATCATTAAACTCACCGTGCAATTAGCGCCGATCCAATTTTTACCGCCGGCAGCCAAAGCCTTGTCAATCACAGGACGATTCACAGGGTCTAAGACTAAGACAGCATCATCTTTCATGCGCAAAGCACTGGCGGCATCGATCCAATGTCCATTCCAGCCTGCTGCACGAAGCTTTGGGAATACGTCATTGGTATAGTCGCCACCTTGACAAGTAAGGATGATGTCGCAGCGTGACAATGCTGTGATGTCATTCGCGTCTTGCAGAACACTGTCAGCTTTAGCAAGCTTTTGGCCATTAAATAAAGGCACTGCCCCACCCGCTTGGCTGGTACTAAAAAATACTGGCTCAATCAATTCGAAATCTTTTTCAGCCAACATTCTATCGATGAGAACGCTGCCGACCATACCGCGCCAGCCAACTAAACCTACCAATGGTGTTTTTGTATTTGCCATGATGAACTATTTAAAGAATTTTGAATTACGATTTATGAAAGCGCCGCTACTACTGCATCGCCCATTTGCACAGTAGAAACCTTTTGGGTACCTTCGGTATAAATATCAGCCGTACGCAGGCCTTGCGCTAATACCTTTTGTACGGCTTTTTCAATGCGATCGGCCTCCGCGGGCATTCCTAATGAATAACGCAGCATCATTGCTGCAGATAGAATGGTCGCCAATGGGTTAGCAATGCCTTTGCCGGCGATATCCGGAGCAGAACCATGACTTGGCTCATATAAGCCTTTGTTGTTCTTATCTAAAGAGGCAGACGGCAGCATACCAATAGAGCCAGTCAACATAGCGGCTTCATCAGATAAAATATCGCCAAATAAATTCCCCGTCACAACCACATCAAAGGCCTTAGGCGCCTTTACTAGCTGCATTGCAGCGTTATCAACATACATATGGGTTAACTCAACGTCTGGATACTCTTTTGAGATCCGAATCATGACTTCACGCCACAATTGTGATGTTTCTAAAACATTCGCCTTGTCTACACTGCAGACTTTTTTACCGCGTTTACGTGCAGCTTCGAAAGCAACTCGACCAATACGTTCTACTTCGGGCTCGCTGTAATGCATGGTGTCAAAACCTTCACGCGCACCTTTAAATAATGGTAACTCTGAGCTACGAATACCGCGCGGTTGACCAAAATAGATATCGCCGTTTAATTCACGCACGATCAAAATATCTAAACCACCAATAATCTCTGGCTTCAAGCTGGAAGCAGCAGTCAGCTCTGAGTAGCAGATTGCTGGTCTGAAGTTAGCAAACAACTCTAAGTGTTTACGCAAACCTAAAATCGCTTGTTCAGGTCGAAGCTCTCTGGCAAGCGTATCGTATTTCCAATCCCCTACTGCGCCAAACAAAATAGCGTCTGCTTTTTTGGCTAGCTCTAAAGTTGCTGGTGGCAATGGATGACCTGCCACATCATAGGCAGCACCGCCTACGGGAGCTTCTTCCAAATCAAACTTTGGGCCGAGTGCATTTAATACTCGAACAGCTTGAGCAACGATTTCCGGACCGATACCATCGCCCGGGAGGACTGCAATTTTCATGTAAGGCCTTTAAATCTAAAATTACGGCAATCGTGTTGCAAGCCAAGGCATTTTCAGA
>CANHLB010000157.1 GCA_947461335.1 Burkholderiaceae bacterium
ATTAAAATATTTACCAATGTGGCGATAAATCCTCGGCTGTACATTGCAAATGTGAAATTCAGTATTGGAATCTTTTCCATATGCATTTACTGCATGCCTAAGAGCTAAAACGGCATTCTTTGAATCATCAACAGGAATAAGAACTTTATTCATCACTTCACCTCCTAAGGTATAAGACTGCTTTTCAGACAATGTTTCAGAAAAAACTGGAACCACTTCAGCTGGTGCGATGATCTCTTCAAGCGCCCGCCTACTTTTGATAAATCCTCCAAATAGCACGCCAAGAATGACTAGTGCCTGAATTAAAAATTCCAAAGCTGGGTTTTGGAATACTTGCCACTCTTTAACCATTGGCTCTGCCAGCATCATCTTTGCTGCTGTCCAAGCCAACACGCCTGCACCCAAGTAAATAACCGAAGGGTAACGCTCTACTAACTTGAGTATTTGCGTTGAGCCCCAGATCACAATCGGAATACTGATTAACAAGCCCAGTACGACCAAGAGATAGCTACCATGAGAAGCGCCTGCTACAGCTAGGACGTTGTCTAGACCCATGACAGCATCTGCAATCACGATCGTCTTCATTGCACCCCAGAAGCTAGTGGACGCATGGTCATGCTCGCCATCACCATCCTTGCTGGGGTTTAGTAATTTGTATGCAATCCAAACCAATAGTAGGCCACCAATTAACATCAAGCCCGGAATCTGTAATAGATATACGACTGCGAGCGTCATCGCGCTTCTGACTGCAATAGCACCTACTGCGCCCCAAATAATGGCCTTCTTTTGTAAATGCGGCGGTAAATTTCTGGCAGCCATTGCAATCACAATTGCGTTATCGCCAGCTAAAACTAGGTCAATGACAATGATTGCCAACAATGCTGAAAAAAACTCAGGGCTAAACAGTTCCAATTTAATAACCTCAATTTAGGGAGCTCATGAAAGCCATGGCTCTTGATGGGGTTAATTTAGGGGTATTTGCACTTAGTTAAAAGCAGATATATATTGATAATAATTTCGTAAAAAACTGATAATGAGTAATTCCTACAACTATCGTCACCTCTATTACTTTTGGGTAGTAGCCAAAGAAGGCAGCATGTCTAAGGCGGCAGAGCGCCTGGATATGGCTATTCAAACCATTAGCGCTCAAGTTCATGAGCTCGAAAAATCTCTCGGATACCTACTATTTAAACCCGCTGGACGAGGTATAGCACTTACGGAATCTGGCTTTGCTGCCCTAGAAATTGCTGATCAAATCTTCTCTATAGGAGAAAAGCTACCTGAAGTAGTAAGAGATGCTGCCAAATCCCCCAAAACAAAAATTACTGTTGGGGTCTCGGATGGCTTACCCAAGCTGGTGACAAGGCAGTTACTAGAGCCTATCCTCAAACACAAAGATGCACAACTTATTGCTCATGAAGGGAAGTTTGAAGACTTATTGGCAGATTTAGCGCTACATCGTTTGGATATTGTCTTGGCAGACCGACCCGCCCCCAATAATAAGAATCTCAATGTATACAGTGAAGAGCTTACGAGAACCTCAATGGCTTGGTATAGTCCAAAGCAATTTTTGAAAGAAGCTAAAAAAGATTTTCCGCATTGCTTAAATGGGCTGCCCATTCTGCTACCCACGCCTCACTCTACGGTTCGCCTTTTAATAGACCAATGGTTTAGTAAACATGGCATCACACCTAATATTGTTGGAGAGTTTGAGGATAGCGCTCTACTGAAAACTTTTGCAGCTAGCGGCCTAGGGGTATTTCCAGCCGGAAAACTCATTCAGAAAGACCTCAAAGAAACTTACGGAATTGAACTCCTTGGTGACTGTGATGATATCTATGAGTACTTTTATGCCATCCGCTCTGAGAAAAAAATTCAGCACCCACTAGTTCAAGCAATTATTAAGCAATAGTCTCTTATAAGCCTATAGAGAGTATGGGGATGAGGATGAAAACTCGACACCACTTAGAATGGATGAATGACTAATTTCTTAGATCCTGCAATTTTATTTTTTATATTTGGAGCTTTTGCAGGAAGCGTTAAATCCAACCTAGAGATTCCTCCTCAAATCTCTAGGTTTTTATCGCTCTATTTATTAATGGCGCTCGGATTAAAGGGTGGCTTTGCACTCCATAAATCGGGTTTCACGAGCGAGATTGGATTTTCACTTGGTCTTGCAGTTTTTCTTGCCATCATCATCCCTATCTTTGGCTATTGGCTCTTAAGAAGAAGCTTAAATACTTTCGATGCCGCTGCCATTGCTGCTACCTATGGATCGGTAAGCGCCGTTACCTTCATCACTGCGACCCAATATTTAGATCAATTTAAGATTGAATATGGTGGTCATATGGCAGCTGCAATGGCGCTGATGGAATCACCTGCCATTATTTTAGCGATTATTTTGGCCAACAAAGCAAGAGCTGCTCAGTCAAAAGATTTGAAAACAAAACAAGAAGTGGTCGGCATTTCTAAAATCTTGCATGAATCCTTTACCGATGGAGCTCAACTCCTATTGTTGGGCTCCATGTTAGTAGGGCTAGTGAGTGGTGATGCTGGCCAAAAGCTAATGGCCCCATTTTCGATTGATCTCTTCAAAGGTATGCTGGCTTTTTTCTTGCTAGACATGGGTCTGATGGCCGCCAGAAATTTTGAGGGTCTCAAGGGAAAACCTCCTATTACCGTTTTATATGCAATTGGCTCCCCTTTATGTCATGCTCTCTTGGCCTTAGCGCTTTGTAAGTTAATTGGTTTACCTCTTGGAAATACCATCTTGCTCATGGTACTTGCCTCTAGCGCTTCCTATATCGCCGTGCCTGCAGTATTGCGTCATGCATTACCTGAGGTAAATCCAGCCTTATATATGGGGATGTCCTTGGGCATCACCTTCCCCTTTAATATTATCTTAGGCATTCCTATCTATAGCGCAATTGCCAAATATTTTATGTAAAAAATCTCCAAATAAAATGCTAAACAATCTAAAGCCCGATCTAAAACCTTACTCTGGACTCAAGGCAAGCTTGTTGACTCAACATGGCAAAGAGTCCGTCATTTGCCCACAACTATTTGACTCTAATGGTTTAGAAGTCGTTCATGTTTCAGACTATGATACGGATAAATTGGGATCATTTACTAGGGATATTCCAAGATATGGCTCTCAAGTAGAGGCCGCAAGAAAGAAAGCTCGAATTGGAATGGATTTATCAGGCTTGACGCTTGGCATTGCTAGTGAAGGTGCTTTTGATAATGACCCCTATACAGGCATGTTTCCCTGGAATTACGAACTAGTGCTTTTGATCGACGACATTCGCAATATTGAGATTATTGGTTTTTTTGGTGGTCAAGCTCAAAGCGCCAGCAGGCAAGTTTCTAGCTGGGATGAGTTAACTGCACTTCTCTCAGAGGCACAATTTACTACGCATCAATTGGTGATTCGTCCTGACGATGAATATCACCAAGAGTGTCGCAAAGGAATTAAAGATCTTCATTCTTTGAAAGAAGCTTTTGATTGGGCAACCAGCCTTTCAATTAAAGGGAGTGTCTTTGTAGAGAATGATTTAAGAGCGCACACCAATCCAACCCGAATGGCTAATATTCTGAAGGCTACACAAGATCTCTCCAGAAAGATGAATTCATTATGCCCAGAGTGTGGGTCACCTGGTTTTTCGATAAGCTCAAGAAAAAAGGGCTTGCCCTGCTCTAGCTGTGAGGCACCAACCAATTTACCAGTAGCCAATATTTGGTCATGTGTAAATTGCGAGTATAAAAAAGAGGAGATGATGCCCGCTCAAATGAAGGCAGATCCATCTAAGTGTAATTACTGCAACCCATAAAATGGGTTAAAGTTTAAGAATATTTTTGTTAGCGAAACAAAGAAGAAAGAGAGTAAAGCTTATGTCTAGAGATAAACTGGGTTTATTTGCTTTTGGCTTAACATTGCTTGGCTTCATTAATATTGTGAGAACAGACTCCTACATATTATTTGTCATAGGAATCGCATGTGTAGCTTATTTAGTTTTCTCTAAAAATAAGTTTATCCAGTAGCATTAAGAAATCAGCAATAAAAAACCACTCCGTAGAGTGGTTTGTGTCGCTCAATAATGCTTAAGTCTTAAATTAAGGTTTTAGCTGACCCCTAATTTCGCCACCCTTATTTGCAGCACTATGAACATTGATATACAAATTTCCACTCTTCAAGCTTTGCAGCTGAGCATCAGTCAATTTAGCGCCAGCTGGGACTGACCATACACTGTCTGCCGTTTTTGCAAATGGAACAATCACGGGTCCATTTTGGCCCATGGGTGCTTCATGAATATGCGCCATAGTTCCATCTACACCTGTGGTAGTAACACTTCCTGAAACCGACCCATCAGGACTGACCATGATGGAGCCCATTCCTGAAGCAGAAGTGCTAACAGGAGGTACTTCCTGAGATCCGGCGAGTGTAACTTTGATTGACTGTGCGCAAACAGTTAATGAAGCCAGGCTAAAGCAAAGCCCCACTAAAGCTTTTGAGGTTTTATGATGCATTTTCATCTCTATCTCCTATTTAGTTAAATTCTAGACCTAGACTATCATAAGTATGTTAATTGAGTATAGAAGTGGGAATGTTGAATTTAAGCGTATATTGAACAGCACAATATGATCATTACTGTATTTCTATTAAATCATTATGTCTAATTTAAAA
>CANHLB010000158.1 GCA_947461335.1 Burkholderiaceae bacterium
AAGATTAATCCTAGCAATTTAGAGGCACTGCGCCCCTATTTGGGGGTGCTATTGCTTGCTGTTGGTTTACTTATTCCTTCTGTTTTCAATACATCGCTTGAAATCAGATTTATTGAGGCTGCCTTGATCCTCGCTATCTATGCGTGGGTATCGCTAAGAGAACTCAAATCGGATGGTATGTTAGATAAGATCCGGCAGATTGTAAAGCTGAAGCTGGGTTGAAAAGTTTGCTAGGGCATTGAAAATAGATTGCACTGACTGGCATTAGGTAATCGATCCATTAACTTAATAACAAATAAAAACACCTTTAGGTGGCTTTTACCAAATGAATATCATCGCTTCATTCTGGACATAGCTTAATTCACATACTTAATTAATTTCTAAACAACGTGTTTCAGCATTTAAGTAGCCTATTAAGGGTTAGTACTAGCTGGCTATAAAAAATGATTATTATTTTTATATTAAAGTAGCCTATAAATTCAATAAAAAAGTGTTACTTATAGAGAGATCTTATGAAAATAATATTCAAACTACGTGTAATTTCTACATGCTTATTTTTAAGTCTTCTGCTGGGTGCTTGTGGAGGTGGAGGCAGTAGCAGCTCCTCATCAAGCTCAAGCGGTAGCTCTATTTCTGGAACAGCTGCAGTTGGAGCTCCAATAGCAAATGCACAAGTCACCATTTATGATGCAGCTGGCACTGTAGTAGCTACCACTACTACTGATGAAAATGGTCGATATGCAGTCGCAGTCAATTCCGGCACAGCTCCTTATATTGTTGAAGTAGTTGGTGGGATTGGAGACTCGATTGGTAAGTTTTATGCCGTATCAAATGAAGCTGGAAATGTAAACGTCAATCAAGTTTCAAATGCCATTGCGGCCTCAATATCCTCGAGTGGAGACCCTACCAATTTGATAGGTGGGTCTATTGGCTCGGCCGCTAATCTTAAGGCCACAGAGTCTGCTTTCATGAGCGCATTCTCAAAGGTGCTCTCTGCCTTTGGTGTTAGTGGTTCACTCATTAGCGGAACCTTCAGCACATCAATAGATGAAGTGCTCGATATGATTAATGCAATCATTCTTCCTGATGGGAAAATTGAATTATCTTCCAGTGAGGGTCAAGCAATGCCAGATATTATGGGTACTTTTGACACCAACACATCTCTTGTAACCCATAAGATCAATGTAATCGAAAAAGGAGTCGTACCACCTTCCTCAACAGCAAATAACATTCCAGCCCCCTCTCAAGGAGTCATTGCCACAGCAAAAACTTTGGAACCACTCAGGGCAAAACTAGAAAAGTGTTTCTCCCATACGGCAGCAGAACGTGCAACTCTGTCTGTGTCAGGGGCTAGCAATAATCCTACATGGACTTCTATTCATAGTGATTGCCAGAATCTTGCTATTGATGTCAGCAGTACAGAAGGCTTCAAGCACGATTCCTACTACTGGATTGATAACTCTACCCTGAATTCAAAAACCTATACTTCTGGCTGCGCGAGTAGCGGCTCAGCGATGTGTCTGGGGTTTTTCGGATCCATGCTTACGGACAGCGCCAAAAATAATTTGAAATTTTTAAAACCCACCCATATTGCTCCTATTGATACCAACTTGTGGCGAGTACAGTTTCCAATGATCTATGCGGATGATGCCAATACTCGCGGACAATTTGGCGATGAAATTGGAAGTACTTTTGCTGTTGTTAAATACGATACCGCCACGCAATCATTTATGTTCTTCGGCAATCAACGGGATGTCCAAACAAGCATTCAACCTTCTGCCACACTCGCCCAAAAGGCAGGTAGTAGTAACTATCGGGTAGAAACTGGATTTAATGTGTATGTACGGCCATACAACTCTCGCTCTTTAAAAAGAACGAATGTTCAGGTCTATCCAGTAAAAGCACAAGTGACCCCAGTCTTTCCAAGTACTGGCATGATCCCAGTGAATGGCGTGTATTTAGCAAATAAAGTAACGGGCACACCAGCCACAATTAGCGGCGTTCCATCTGGAAGCTCAGCGACACCCTTAAATGTCTGTACTTTCATGAACTATGAAGACCCTAGCATCATTAGTAGCAACTATAAAGTGACAACGCCCAATGCTAGCGCCTGTTCAGGAGTCATTCGAATGAATTACGCTGAGTACACCATGGTAAATAATAAGCTTACCGCCAGTGTAGGCGCTTACCCTCCCATTACTACAGCCCTTCCAGCCTGGATTACTGGATGGAATATAAATGGAGGTAGCATTGGATCAGGCTCACTAATTACCTCAGCGACCGCAAAACGTGGTGAACCCTATCTCTTTACCATCACCATGAGCGATAACTCTGTTATCAAATATATCAACCGCCTTCCCACTTCGACACTAACAACAGAGCAAGCAGCATTACTAAACTATCCTAAATTTACTTCGGATATGTCAGCCAAATTTGCTGACTATGATGGCTCAACCAGCAATACACTCACTGTGACTTGGAAATCTTTAGATACAGCTTTGATTTTTGCTGATGCTATTTACTGGAACCGCGGTGAAGTGAACTCTACCGCCAGAATTTCCCCGGGAGCTACTAGTAATACGATTTCCTGTCCAGCTCCTGCAACTGTCTATGCCAGCAACATCACACTCCAGAACTCTGCAGGCGATAGCGTTAGAGCAATGGATTGCCGTGACTCCTTAAATTGGAAATCTTCTGGCTCCAGTACCCCAAACCAAGGCATCATTCAATTAAAAGCTAGAACCTTTGATGGCTTATTTATACAGTCACAACTTAGACAGTACTAACAATAAACTTTTTACAAACAAAAGATGCGCATATAAAAAGCCACCCTAGGGTGGCTTTTTACTTACCCCATATTAGGGGTGTAACAACAATTTTGATAGCTAGTTAATGCGCTTATTAAGCCTTCTTAGCCCAAGCACTGCAATGACCCTTACCAGCCACTTGCTTACCAGCAAACAAAGAGCAGCCACCAGCAGCAGAATCTGGTTTACCTTGGTAGAGGGCGCAATTGTGGCAAAACTTGCCAGCGACATTAGATACGGCAACATACTGCAAAGCTTTAGCTTGTGGGTCAGCTTCAGAAAGCATGGCTTGGGCTTGCACTTTACCGTTCAATGCCAAAGTACAGGCACCAGCAGCAGACAAAATCATAAATTGGCGACGACTATTTTTCATGGGTTCTCCAGAGAATCAGAATGTTAAAAAAACAAATTATTAATCACTAGGAGGCATCATAGAGGGGAAACGATATTTCATCTAGCCATGCGCTAACTCTATGATTTATATTGCTTTTTAGTTGAGAATTGTTCTCAAGCAGCAAGTTGCATTTGAGAATCTATTTCCAACCCTTCAAATTCATACACGAGATCCACTGCTTGATATGAACGCCAGAGCCGGACACCGGATAGTCTTCTTGGCAATCTTTCATATCCTTGTTATAGCTTGTCTTATTGTTTTTACTAGGATCGTCATTCACGCTGGGAAAGCTCGCGCAAGATACTAAAAAGAAACTGAGAAATACCAGACAAGAGACCCTAAAACTCAATTGCATCGTGCTGTACATGTTTAGCGACTCTGATTTACTAGTTTTGTGTAGGCACCGTGATCGCCGCAAGCACGATCTAATGCTACTGCAGAAAAAGTATCTTTATTGCCTATCGCTTGTTTTGGGGCTGCCGCTGTTTTTTGCTCACCAAAACTATAAGTCGCGTTTTGACAATCGGCAGTAAAGACATAATCTTGTTTTTTAGATAAGTCTTTATCTAGTGCATAGGAAGCAATTTTCATCTGGCGAATATTGTTCTTTGTATCAATGATAGTGACTTGATTATTCACAACATCATAAAAACTCGGTGTCTTGATAGGAGTAGTGTCGATGGCTTGCTCTTGTGGCGCCTGCACTAGATCATCACTTGCTCTACCCTGAGTAGCCTTATTTGAGGGATCTTTAGCCGCTGTTGCTACCTTGGCGAGTGGCATAAAGCCATCTTGATACAAAAAATAATTGATATTTTGATCATCAATGAATTTTCTGCCACACAGCCTGGTGCGCATATAAGCCATGGCTGTTCTAGGTGCAATCTTGACCCAACCACTGCCATTGATGGGTTTGGACTGACCTACTAAAGGATTTTTTTGGATGATCTTTTCGGTATAAAAAGTTTCTGACCATTGGTTATTACCAAAGCAGTCAATCTTTTGACGATAAGGGCCAATCATCGTGGCATTAAATTGCGCAAGTGTATTTTTTTCTCTAGGCACACTAAAAGAATCAAAAGTGACAACACCATCTGCGTCCTCACTCAAGGTGTAGGGATCATAAAACCAATTCTTATTCGCTGACTCTGCTAGAAGTATCCAAGTGCGATCCTTGTAGTCAGAAAGATTTAAAGGCGGGATAAAGAAAAAGGGGGACTCTACGGGCTCTTCAACAATAGCTTGATAATTTCTTACCTTGGGCCCTAGAGTGCAGCCCATCATGACGACTACCGTCAAGAGTAAGAGTTTTTTCATGCGCCTATTTTCGCTCAATCAAAGAGAGAAACTCACGGCGCAGATTGGGGTCTTTTAAGAATGCGCCACGCATCACGCTATTAATCATCTTCGAGTCACGATCCTTCACGCCACGCCACTGCATGCAAAAGTGATAGGCATCCATCACAA
>CANHLB010000159.1 GCA_947461335.1 Burkholderiaceae bacterium
AACAAAACGCGGAATATTGTTGAGTTTTACTACCCAGAAGAAATCGCCTTATTTGAACGTGAATTTGTAGAGGCGGAACGTGCTGCTTACATGGAAACCTGCATTGAAGATGATGAGATTGGTGAACGCATGGATCAAGGGCGTGCAGCCCTCTTTGCACGTGGCATCAATGAAGTGGGGCCATATCAAAGCCCTATGGAGGATGGTATGCAACATTTTCATGAGTGGTACCGTCGCGTGATGAACTTTCAAGGCGCATAATTAAGGTGCGTTCTTTAATCATTCTGTCTTCAAAATAGGAAGCCATATGACACCTTTAGTTTCCGCAAACCAATTAGAAGAAATTCTCAATAGCGGTGAGAATGTTCTACTCTGTGATTGTCGTTTTGATTTAGCCAATCCAGAGGCCGGTAGAAAAGCATACGAAGAAAGTCATATCCCCGGTGCTATTTATGTCGACCTTGATCAAGACATGTCTGGAACTAAAACAGGAGGCAATGGTCGACACCCACTTCCTACTCCTCAAGATTGGGCAAAAACTAAAGCCCGTTTAGGCTTTACTCCAAATACTTTAGTAGTTGCTTACGATAAACAAGGCTCGGTCTATGCCAGCCGCCTTTGGTGGATGCTGAAAGCTACGGGGCATGCCAATGTGCGCGTTTTAGATGGTGGCCTTGATGCTTGGAATGGGCCGATGGGCACAATGCCCCGCAATCCAACTCCAACATCTCAAGCTATTGAGCCTATGCCTTATGTTGGCCTGGCCTTAGTGAGTGATGTTATGAGCAATCTACAGTCTCAAAAAAACCTCGTCATTGATGCTAGGGCTAATGATCGCTTTCATGGCCAAAATGAAACCTTAGATCCTATTGGTGGACATATTCCTGGTGCAGTGAATCACTTCTTTAAAAATAATCTTTCTGCCACTGCATTTAAAACACCTGAGCAACTCTTCAAAGATTTTCTTGAGTTGTTGGGCTCCAAAAAACCATCTGAAGTCATTCATCAGTGCGGTTCAGGGGTCACTGCCTGTCACAATCTTTTGGCAATGGAAGTGGCGGGACTAAAAGGTTCACGTCTTTATGCGGGCAGTTGGAGCGAATGGTGTGCCGATCCTGCGCGGCCTGTTGCTACAGATTAGCAGAAGCTAAGCCCTCAATGCAGTAAGGATAGTAGGATCACAAATCCTACGCCACACGCAATCAAAATCATTTGACGCAAAGACTCCACCCAATGAGGTCGACGGTGCATTTGCGGAATTAAATCACTCACCGCAATATAAATAAAACTACTTGATGCAATCACCAGTAAATATGGCATTGCTGCGTGCGCCTTCTCCAAAAAGAAGTATGCCAATACACCACCAAGTACTGCCGCTAAGCCACAAATCAGGTTGTATAACAGTGCACGAGCTTTTGAAAAACCAGCATTTAACAAAACAATGAAGTCGCCAATCTCTTGCGGAATCTCATGAGCGATGATCGCAATTGCAGTGAAGATACCCACTTGATAGTCAGCCATAAATGCGGCTGCGATCAAAATACCATCCACAAAATTATGAATACCATCGCCAACTAAAATCATCCAACCGCTGCGTCCTGCATTCTCAGCATCGTGCCCATGATGATGCTGATGACCATCGCCTTCATGATGATGATCATGACGCAGGAGAGCAATTTTCTCAAGCAGGAAGAAACCCAATAAACCCGCAAGCAATGTGGCAAATAAAAGTTGTGGGCTTACCCCGGCCATGCTAAACGCTTCAGGTAAAGAATGTAGCAAAGCAGTTGCCAGCAAAATACCCACCGACAAACTCACCATATTGTTGACCATTTTGGCAAGCAGAGTTACCGAAAAGGTAGCAGCCACTAAGACGCTAGCAGTTCCTGCTAAGGCAGTAACCAAAAGAATGGTTTGTAAAACAGTCATTGGGACTAAGCAACTCCCAATTTCTTAAACCAAGCAAGGCACTTTTCCCATCCATCTTTTGCAGGACCTTCGCGATACGTTGCACGATAGTCAGCATGGAAAGCATGAGGAGTATCTGGATAGACCTCAAACTGAGATGCTTTAGCAGCAGGATTCTTTGGAGCTGCTTGGGCTAGGGCTGCGCGCATCTGATCAACACTCTCTAGAGAAATACCAGCATCAGCCCCGCCATATAAACCCAAAACCGGCGCCTTCAATTCAGCAGCAATATCGACTGGGTGACGGGGGTTGCCTTCAGTCTTTTCGCCAATTAAGCGGCCATACCAGGCCACACCTGCGCGCACTTGTGGCAATGTCGCAGATAGCCAAGTAATACGGCCACCCCAACAAAAACCAGTGACGCCCACTCTCTTAAGATCGCCACCATTTTTACCCGCCCATACCAAAGCAGCCTGTAAATCAATAAGCACTTGTGTATCCGGTGTTTTAGCAACAATATTCTTCTGAATCTCTGCGGTAGTTCCATAGGTATTGGGGTCACCAGCGCGAGTAAAAAACTCTGGGGCAATCGCAAGATAACCGAGCTTTGCAAAACGTCTAGTGACATCAGCAATGTATTCATGCACACCAAAGATCTCACTCGCAACAATAATGATTGGCAAAGAGCCTTTAGCTTTTTCAGGACGTGATACATAAGCAGGCATCTGAAAGCTACCTACTGGAATCATTTGCTCCCCAGCTTTAAGGCCAATGAAATCTGTCTCAATAGTTGCAGCCATCACTGGCTCAGATGCTGCTACAAAACCAACGCCAATCGCAGTAGCCCCAATTGCGGAGGTCTTCATAAAATTGCGTCTACTATTCTGTGTTTTCTGATTCATTGAATTTATCTCCTTAACTTTATTTTCTAATGCGCTTCTTCCCAATTATCGCCAATACCAATACTAACGACCAAAGGTACCTTTAGCTGTGCAACATTACACATTAAGCCTGGCAATTTAGCCTGTAAGAGTTCAATTTCACCCAAAGGAACATCAAATACCAATTCATCGTGCACCTGAAGAAGTAATTTTGTTTTTAATTGCTCTTTTTCAAGCCAATCTTCCACGGCAATCATAGCGAGCTTAATGAGATCTGCGGCAGTTCCCTGCATAGGTGCATTAATCGCAGCACGTTCTGCCCCTTGACGACGTGGACCATTCGAACCTTTAATCTCTGGTAACCAAAGGCGACGTCCAAAGACTGTCTCCACATAACCATTTTCTCTAGCTTCTAAGCGAGTACGCTCCATGTACTGAGCAACCCCTGGGTAACGATCAAAATATTTAGCAATATAGTTTTGCGCTGCAGAGCGTTCGATACCTAGGTTACCTGCCAAGCCAAATGCACTCATGCCATAGATTAGCCCGAAATTAATCACCTTGGCATAACGACGTTGCTCTGAACTGACATCCTCTAATGGAATGCCAAAAATCTCTGCCGCTGTTGCTTGGTGGACATCCTTGCCATCTCTAAAGGCGGTCAATAGATTTTCATCTTCGGCAATATGTGCCATGATGCGCAACTCAATTTGAGAATAGTCTGCTGATAGCAACTTACAGCCATCTGCCGGTATAAAAGCCTCTCTGATGCGACGGCCTTCTTCAGTGCGCACAGGAATGTTCTGTAAATTTGGATCACTAGAGGCTAGGCGACCAGTAACAGCAGTTGCTTGAGAGAAATTAGTATGAACGCGCCCTGTCTTTGGATCAGCCATTCGCGGTAATTTCTCAATATAAGTAGACATGAGCTTAGCCAAACTACGATAGTCCAAGATACGAGCTGGCAAAGGATAATCCTCAGCCAGTTTTTGCAAAACCTCTTCATCAGTAGAGGGTGCACCAGATGGCGTCTTCTTAATCACTGGCAATTCCAGTTGACCAAATAAGATTTCTGCAATCTGTTTAGGTGATTGAATATTAAACGGTTGCCCAGCGAGCTTATGAATCTCTCCTTCTAATTCCAGGAGACGCTTACCCACTTGCTGCCCCTGTTTGGCCAATAAAGCAGAATCGATCCGAATGCCGTTGCGTTCCATAATGCCAAGCACGCGCATCGCGGGCATTTCAATCTTTTCATAGATATACAACAATCCAGGATTTTCTTGAATCTGCGGCCAGAGCTCTAAATGGAGGCGCAGAGTAATATCTGCATCCTCGGCCGCATAGTCCGTAGCGATCTTCAGGTCGACCTGATCAAAGCCAATTTGATGAACCCCCTTGCCACAGACCTCTTCATAGCGAATGGTTTTCATACCAAGGTGGCGCTCAGCCAAGCTATCCATATTGTGCGGAAGATGTGACTCTAAGACATAAGACTCGAGCAAAGTATCAAATGCAATGCCGTTTAGGGTGATTCCATAATTAGCAAAGATATGTGCGTCATACTTTAAATTTTGCCCTACCTTCAAATGCGTTTTACTTTCTAGCCAAGGCTTCATACGGGCAAGCACGGTAGCGCGATCTAGTTGTACTTCTCCATTACGATGGGCCACAGGAATGTAACAAGCCTCGCCCGGCTTGACTGATAAAGAAATACCAACCAATTCTGCAGCTAAAGCATCAAGGCTAGTGGTTTCTGTATCGACTGCAGTTAATTGAGCAGACTCAATTTTCTTTAGCCATTTTTCAAAGCTCGCTTCGTCAACTACGCATTCATATTTTTTCTCAATGGCGTCTTGC
>CANHLB010000160.1 GCA_947461335.1 Burkholderiaceae bacterium
CGCACATAATTGGTGCAAATATGACAAAATCACAAGAAATGTCATTTTATTTATGTTTAAATACACAAAAGTGCACTACCTAAATAAAGGTAAGGGGGTATAAGTTTCTAGATCCTCAGAACCCGAACCTAGTCATTTTCTGTGGATGAGCCATCATTGATGGGAGTAGTTTTGAAAGACGCAAGATAGAACTTGTAAAGAATAAAGAACTTAGCAATAAGAGACTAGAAAATTGAACGCTAATAATACGGTTTTAGCCCTTAATGAATTTGATGCTTTTGCACAAAAATACCTTGTGGACTGGGAAAAAAAGTCTACGGTTCGTTCGCAAAAAAGGACTCGCCTGCAAATAGAGGGCGTACCTGAAATTATCTTTCCATTTTTTATTAAGTCTTACCTCAAATACCCTGAAGTAAAAGCTTTAACTAACGAGCATCTAGCCCCATTTTACTTACAATCTTTATGCGACATGCTTAATGGGGTCGTCCAATTTGAGGTCAACTTTGTTGTTGACCAATGCGGCAAATTAGCCAACAAAGATCTTGGGCTTGAATTAAGCGATGCCATTAAACAAGTTGCGATTGCAATTGGTACAGATGAGATGTATCACGCATTTGTTGCAAGAGAATTGCTCGCTGATATTAAGACTTTGACGGGGGTAACTCCAACTGTATTTAAGCCGCTTCCTGCTCCTGCTGTAGAGGTGGAGCCAGTTTTGGCTGAAGCTGAGGCAGTCAAACCTGCCAAGCCAGCGATCGTGACCCCATTGGAGTATTTCAGGGGTGCGGTGACTCCTGAGCTTGCGCCTATTGCTGAAGCAACATTGCTCTGCATTTTGGAAAACGCCGTAGTGGATGATTTTTTTGAGTTAGCAAAAGACTCAACAAGTAATAATCCTGTGAGCGCTTACAACCGAGAGCATTTGCATGACGAAGGCCGACATAAAGTATTTTTTCAGCGTCTTTTGAAATATATTTGGACAAATATTTCCGAAGAAGATCGAGTGATTCTGGGTAAGGCGGTTGGCGGATATTTTGAAAAATATTTTATACCTCAGAATCCCGAAAAAGTAGTGGAGTTTCATAAAAAATCGCTTGAGAAATTAGGCCTTTCTGAAGACTCTGCTAAAAAAATTGCACTACAAGTAGTTGATAGTGACTCTAAGGTTCCTTTACACGCTAAAGATCATGTTAAAAATCCTATGCGTTTAATGGAATTTGCAGGGCTTACTCAACATGAGCCTACGCAACAGCTGTTTGTGAAATTGGGTTTGCTTGAAGATTTGGTTGAGCTGGCGTAACTCTTTTATATAAACCCTTTTTGGGCATCTCATGCCCAACATCTCCCTTTAAGTTTCTGGCATGCAAAATATAGAGTCTGTAAAAAATATGGCCTTAAAGGCCACAACGATTGACGAGCTTTTATCCTCTCATTTCATCCCTCAAAAAGGGGAAAAAGCTTTAGCTGATAGGGCAGCACTACGCTTATCAGAATGGTGCAAAGCATCTACTAGCGGTGACTGGAGCCTATTTGCACAGCGATTGGCAAAAGACCAATTAAGTCTGGATGATGTTTTGGCGCGCTTTGCCAGTATTGGCGTTGCTAACGCAGAGCTTCCCCCTTATGAATGGGTAAAAGATTCTGAGTGGATCTTAGCGGCCTTATCTAATTCTGATGGAAGGGCAATTGGCCCTGTAGATCCAGCAAAATCTTTGCCCTTCGAAGCTCTTTTTGCAAAGCTGGGTTTGCTTGCCTATGAAGAGGTCAAAAAAGCCGTTTCTTCAAAGGCGCTTGCTTGTTTTAGTCAATCAGCAATAGCAGATCTTAATCATGCTCTCTTAAAGCAAGTAACGGATTTAACTTCACCATTTTTATATAGCGATTTTGTTAAAGACCTGAAAAGTCAAATGCCCGATGGAAAGCTATTAGCTTCTGATGCGGATACGAATAAAAATTTGTATGACGGCTTTGTTAGCAAAATGCAATCGGGTGGCTTGATCAAACATGTGGAGACCAAACCTGTCTTATTGCGCTTGCTAGCCTCTGTAACTCGACAGTGGATTAACACTACTATTGAATTAATTGATAGAGTGTCGCAAGATCTGCCGCGCATTCAAGAAAAAATTCTTGGAACCTCTTCCTCTATTCAGGTTGCGGAAGTTGGAGGTGACTTATCAGATCCCCATAATTTAGGCCATGCTGTTCAAATCATTGGTTTTACAGATGGCAGCAAGGTGTTATATAAGCCTAAGGATCTGAGATTAGATGCTGCTTGGGTTAATTTAGTGGATTATTTGAATTCTCAAAACCCAGTAATAAAATTGCGCGCTGTTAAAACGATTGCTTGCGATGGCTATGGGTGGACAGAATTTGTAGAGCATTCCTCTTGCAAGTCTGAAGAGGGCTTTAAAGAATTTTATGAACGCTCTGGGGCGTATTTAATACTATTTCATTTGCTCTCAAGCAGTGACATGCATTTTGAAAATATTATTGCCTCTGGGTCTGATCCTGTTCCCATTGATTTGGAAATGATCTTGCAGGCATCTAACCCTGAGCAAGAGGCGGATGACTTGACGATGGAGGCTACTAATGCAGCCATTAGGAAAATTCAGGATTCCGTTCTTATGGTCGGAATGCTGCCAAGTTATTCACGCTCCCCTAAAAATAAAATTTTTGATGCTGGTGGGCTCAATGCTTCAAATGGAAGCACGATTACTTATGAGTGGAAAAATATCAACACTAATGGCATGAGATGGGTTCAGGTTCAAAGAATTTCTGATACCTCACCCAATGTTCCGCATGTTGATCATCATTATGCGAAATTTGGTGATTACATACCTGAATTCATTGATGGGTTTAAAGCCTATGCCACTTTTTTACTAGCGCAAAAGTCTCAGCCGCGTTTACAGGGACTTTTAAATGAATTTGCGGGATTGCCTGTACGTAAGGTCATTCGACCAACTCGCTTTTATTACATGCTTTTGCAGCGTCTAAAAGATTACCGCACTATGAATGACGGTATTAATTGGAGCGCTCAGTCTGATTTTTTAGCAAGGCTAGGCGATTGGGACGCCCAATCTGATTTATTGTGGCCTTTGCAAGTAGGAGAGCGTTTCGCACTCGCGAATCTCAATGTGCCACACTTTACTTGCTTGAGTGATGGTAATGTGGTGTCAGACATCTTTGGTAATCACATATTTACGCCTGCTCAAACAGGACTCTCTCGAGCAAAAGATCGCTGGGCAAATTTAAGTCAGGAAGAAATTGAATGGCAAAGCCGCGTTATCGAGATCAGTACTAGCTTTGTCGCTAAAACTGATAAGAAAACAGCAAGCCAGGAAAGACATACTTACGATCGCAAACTGAATTTAGCAGGAAAGCCAATGCTATCTGAAGAGCAAATTACACCAGAGCTCAAACATATTGCAAAAACTATTATGAATTACGCCTACATTAAGGATCAGAGTGCAGGCTGGATTGGATTGGATTGGCTTGCAGGATCAGATGTAGGTCAATTGGTGCCCTTAGGCCCAGATCTTTATAACGGAGTAGGTGGGATTGCTCTTTTCTTGGCGGCTTATGCCAAGCAATTTCAAGATGACAACGCAAAAGAATTAGCGTTGAAGGCTTTGGCGAGTCTGCGCCAACAAATCTATGCTCCTACAGCGGCTCGCTGGGCTCGAAGTTTGGGCATAGGGGGAGCATCGGGCTTGGGATCAGTTCTCTATGCACTGACTAATATTTCCGTATTGCTTGATGACCCAACATTATTAGAAGATGCAATGCAGGTATCCCGTCTTTACACGGATGAGCTCATTGATGCTGATCAGACTTTAGATGTAATTGCTGGTTCTGCAGGCGGAATATTAAGCCTTTTAGCTCTATATCGCCTCACGCAATCAAAAGAGGTATTAGCAAAAGCGATCCGCTGTGGCGAGCACTTACTCAAGACACCTCGCGTGGGCGAAGAAGGTCGTCGATCATGGGTGGGTTTAGGATTGGGCGACACTATCCTAAATGGAATCTCTCATGGCGCTGCTGGTTTTGAATTAGCGTTAAGCTCGCTTGCTATGGCCTCTGGAAGACAAGATTTTATGGATGCTGCTAAAGAGTGCTATGCATTTGAGGCATTTAATTACGATAGTGAAGAACATAACTGGCCTGACCTAAGAGATGATGAAGATGGGAAGCCAATGAAGGCTTGGGTATGTCAGTGGTGTCACGGCGCTCCAGGTATTGGGTTATCTCGAATTGGTGGTGTGAAATTTGGTGCTGATTTAAGTCCAGTAGCAGAGGATATTAAAAATGCAGCAGTTTGTGTAAAAGACAATTGGCCTAATCGTGTGGATACCCTTTGCTGCGGCACGATGGGGTCTATCGAATTTTTAAATGAGGCAGGGAAGCTGCTCAGTGATCAAAATATCACCTCCTTAGCCAATCAACGACTAGTGGAGATTTTTGCTGCCCGTCAAGAGAATGGTGATTATTCTTGGCCCGTGGGCGGCAGTGAATTTAACCTGGGTTTATTTAGAGGTGCTTCGGGGGTTGGCTATACCTTATTGCGCAGATTAAATCCTCATTTGCCTAATATTTTGATTTGGGAATAAGCTCCACTAAACCACTCCTCAGAGTGGTTTTTTATTTA
>CANHLB010000161.1 GCA_947461335.1 Burkholderiaceae bacterium
GAGGAAACTACCCAGATTCGGGTGGACTCAGCAGAGAACTTTGAAAAGCTGAAAACATTTACGAATCTTTATATGCCTAACCTATTGGGTAAGCTCACACTACATCGGGGTGAGCGCGCCCTCTTTGATCTATTTGATGTTGATGCTGAAATCAATAAAGCTTTAGGTCGCAGAGTAGATCTCAAGTCTGGGGGATATCTCATGATTGACCAAACTGAATCCATGACAACTATTGATGTAAACACTGGTAGTTATGTGGGCGCACGCAATTTAGATGACACTGTTTTTAAAACCAACTTAGAGGCCGCACAAGCCATTGCTCGTCAACTGCGTTTACGCAATCTAGGCGGCATCATTATTATTGACTTCATTGATATGCTTGGCAAAGACCATCAAGAATCTGTTCTCCACGAACTCAAGCGTAATCTTGAACGTGACCATGCACGCTCCTCAGTCAGCGAATTTTCTGCCTTAGGCTTAGTAGAAATGACTCGTAAACGCACTCGAGAATCGCTTGCCCATATCACCTGTGAGCCTTGCGCTACCTGCATGGGCAAAGGCGAAATTAAAACGGCTCAAACCATCTGCTATGAAATCTTGCGTGAGATAGTGAGAGAGCACCGTCAATTTAATCCACGAGAATTTAGAATCGTGGCAGCGCCCGATGTAATTGATTTGTTTCTAGAAGAAGAAAATCAATTCTTAGCCCAATTGGGTGACTTCATTGGCAAACCCATCACTTTGCAAGCGGAAGGCAGTTTCCGCCAAGAGCAATACGATATCGTTTTAAGCTAGATGCACTCTAGGTGTTTGTGAACTGGATACGGTGCAGGTTTGCATAAAGACCGTCTTTCTGAATTAAGTCTTCGTGTGAACCGTTCTCAGCTATCTGGCCATTTTCTAAAACGACAATTCTGTCTGCATGCTCAATAGTTGAGAGACGATGTGCAATGACTAAAGTAGTTCTACCAGCCATAAGTTGCTCTAAGGCTTCTTGTACTTGCCGTTCTGATTCAGAATCCAATGCCGAAGTAGCTTCATCTAGGATCAAGATAGGGGCATTTTTATAGATGGCGCGGGCAATCGCAAGGCGCTGACGTTGCCCACCAGATAAACGATTACCGTTATCTCCAATTAAAGAGTCAATTCCTTCTGGCAGCTCCTGGATCAAGGAGCTAAGATTGGCTGCCTCTATGGCTTCTCTGACACGACCACGATCAATACCTTCTTGTCCAACTGCACCATAGGCTACGTTGGCCGCAATGGTGTCATTAAATAAGATGACATCTTGGCTCACAAAAGCGATTTGTCTTCTCACATCTGAGAGCACAATATCCTCAAGTGGCATGTCATCTAAGAATATATGTCCACTAGTGGGCTTAAAGAAGCGCGGCAGTAAATTGACTAAAGTGGATTTACCTCCGCCTGATGGCCCAACAAAAGCAACTACTTCACCAGGTTTAATCGTTAAATCAATTCCTCGTAAGGCATCCTGCCGACCGGCATCTTGTTGGTATGAAAATCCAACATCCTCGAAACGAATACCGCCCTTAGCTTTATCCAAAGACTTCATATTGAGTCTACGGCTATCGTCTTCCTCAAAAGGCTGATCCATTAAACCAAAAATCATTTCTGCGGCAGTAAGGCCTCGTTGTAAAGGCTGGTTGATGTCGGCTAAATGTTTTAAAGGCGAAATCACTAACAGCATGGCAGTAATAAAGGCTGCGAAACCACCAACAGTAGTGCCTTCTGTAGCTGACTGCATCAAGGCAATCACTAAAACGACCGATAAAGCCATAGAGGCAATGAGCTGGGTAATGGGCTGATTTAAACCACCAGCAACCGCAGACTTCAAGGCAAATTGACGTAAGCGCTCCGCCTTTTCTAGAAAGCGCTTCATCTCATATTCTTCTGCACCATAAACCTTAACAATCTTGTAACCAGCTGCAGCTTCCTCAACAATGTAAGCTAAGTCGCTAGTTAAAGTTTGCTGTTCACGGTTTAAGGTTCTTAGACGGCGATTAATTTTGCTCATAATGAGCGCAATAATGGGAAAGATCACCAACACTACTAGTGTGAGTTTCCAGTTCAAATAAATCAGATAACCCATCAAACCAACAACTGTTAATGAATCACGTACCAAGCTAATCAACATGCCGCCCATTACAGTGAGGACACTATTTACCTCAAAGACCACTGCATTAATTAAATTGGAAGCTGAGTTCTTTTGAAAAAAAGCAGTGCTAGCATGCAACAAGGTTTGAAACATTTGCTCGCGTAGCTTTAGCAAGACAGAGTTAATCACTCTGGTCAGCAAATAGTTCGACAGGAATTGAGCCAGACTTCTTACCAAGGCTAAGCCCACCAGGAAAACGGGTATCTGCCAAAGCTTGCTGTCGAGTTGACCGGTGAAGCCCCGATCAAGCAATGGCTTCATTAAAGCTGGAATGGAGGTCTCAGCTCCTGCCACAAAAGCCATGGCCACCAAAGACCCAATAATCATGCCGGTATGGGGTTTCAGGTAGGCAATTAAGCGATTTAAGGCGGTACGGTCTTGAGCATTCATATAATGAATTATGCCCACCTTATCAGTCATACTCATCACCCGCAATGAAGAGGCCAATTTAGACGATTGTCTAGCCTCCCTGGAAGGCCTTGCCCAGCAGATTATTGTGGTCGATACAGCCAGCTCTGACCGTACCCTACAAATAGCCCAAAACTATGGGGCTATTATTGCCAGCCCGCCCGATTGGCCTGGTTTTGGCCCCCAAAAGAACCGTGCCCTTGATCTGGCTACCAGCGAATGGGTGCTCTCCTTAGACGCTGACGAAAGACTTACCCCCGCCTTACGTACTGAAATTTCGACCGCCATTGCGCACAGCGCTCATGTGGACTGCTTTGCTATTCCAAGACTATCTTGGTATTGCGGGCGCTTTATTCGTCATTCCGGCTGGAATCCAGATTATGTAGATCGCCTCTTTAAACGAGGCACTGCCCGATTTTCAGATGATTTGGTGCACGAGAAATTGATTCCGCATGGCCAAGTTGCCAAACTGAAAAATCCTATGCTGCATTACAGCTTCATGAACTACTCACAAGTCTTGCAAAAGATTGATCGCTACTCGACTGCATCGGCAGAGCAAGCTTTTGCCAAAGGTAAAACGAGTAATCCCCTGAAAGCGGTTCTTCATGGCTTCTGGGCATTCTTTCGCACCTATATTATTCGCGCTGGATTCTTAGATGGTGCTCAAGGATTTGCTTTAGCCATCTCTAATGGTCAAGGGACTTACTATCGCTATATCAAACTTTGGCATCTTCATCAGGACGCTAAGAAATGATTTCGATTTTGCTGGCCACCTACAACTGGCCACAAGCTCTTAAGTTATGCCTAGAGTCTCTCGCGACACAAACCGATCGTGATTTTGAAATCATCATTGCTGATGACGGCTCTACGGATAGCACCAAGCAAGTCATTGAGCAATTTAAAGCATCATGCCCAGTTGCTATTGAGCATTTATGGCAAGACGATCAGGGCTTTCGGAAAACCTTGATTCTGAATCAAGCGATTGCTGCTGCCCATGGCGATTACCTAGTATTTTTAGATGGTGACTGCATTGTGCAACCGGATTTTGTGGCGCGTCATCGGCAATTAGCACAAAAAGGATGCCTAGTTACTGGCAGCCGCGTGCTCCTCAATGAAAAACTGACTCAAGAACTCATCACTTGGCCTCATTGGGACTTTCAACGCTTTAGTGCTAGCCTCCTGGGTGAACGCCTCAGTGGTGGCATTAATAAATACTGGCCACTAAAAATCAAACTTGGTAATGGCTCATGGCGAGACTATCAAAAGTTTGTCTGGCGCCGTATTAAAGGCTGCAATATGGCATGCTGGAAGTCAGATGCTGAAGCCATTAATGGATTTGATGAAACCATGACGGGGTGGGGTCATGAGGATGCGGATTTTGTATTTCGATTACAACGCCACCACATCATTCGTAAATCAGGAGCCTGGGCCACTGAAGTACTGCATCTTTTTCATAGAATTAATGACCAAAGTAAGGCCGCTGAGAATGCCCGCCATGTGCGGGAAAAGATTCTGGCAAAGGCAATGTAATGAGCCCATCAAATATGCGCCCTTTCTCAGACCTCAAGCCTAAGAAAGTACTCTTTATTGCTACTCGGCAAATTGGGGATGTACTCGTTTCTACCCCACTGATTAGTAAAGCTAGAGAGTTGTGGCCAGATGCAGAGTTTCACTTTTTGGGCTATCGCGGCAAGCTCGATATGCTCTACGGCAACCCTGATATCAGCGAAATCATTGAATCTTCAGATCGCCCTAGTTTTGGCGAATACCTTGCACTATTCAATCGATTATTTCAGCGCTATGACTTAGCTATCGTTACCCAACCGAGCGACAGAGCTTACATTTATGGCTTAGTGGCAGCTTTGAAAAGAGTGGGTGTTCTAGGTGGACACCCTCAAGGCAAGGATATAGAAGATAAATCCAAGAAAAGTAAAAGTGAGAAGCAAAATGCTTGGAAAAAATTCATCTCTATGCATACTGTGAATGTTGATTACTTCAATCAACATGTCATTGCAGAAAAACTTCGCTTACTTGAAGTCTTTTTCAGAAATCCAGCA
>CANHLB010000162.1 GCA_947461335.1 Burkholderiaceae bacterium
AATATATTGATTATCTTTAGCTAAAGCGATACTTTGGGCCTCGCTTAAGGCCTCTTGGAATTTGGTAGTTAATTTATCTATTCTCATTTTTGTATCCGATGAATTCTATGTATTTCTATCTATAGAATATAAGGGTAAAGTGACAAATTTCAAGACTTTTACACCCTTTTTTAAGAGAATTTAGCCCCATTTTGACCTGGTTTGTTTACCTCCTCGAGTGCGCCGATGGCAGCTACTACGCTGGCATCACTAACCGGCTTGAACATCGCCTAGAAGCCCATAATTCTGGGCAAGGTGCCCGCTATACGAGGTCGCGCAGGCCGGTCATCCTTTTGCTAACCCAAGAGCACCCCGATCGATCAGAGGCCTCTAAGGCTGAGAGTAAATTAAAGCAACTTCCAAGATCTGAGAAGCTGGCGTTTTTTAAAGAATAAATATATGAGTAAATCTCTCTACTTTCTAGTCTGCCTCTTATTCCCAATTCTTTCTTGGGCGATACCCCCTGGCTTTGTATATTTAGATGAGGTGACAAACAAGGCCACAGTGAATTTACGTTACCTCGCGGCAGATAATTTTGTAAAGAGGCCTATACAAGGATATTTTGTCAATCGAGCGATCTTAAGTAAACCTGCTGCCGATGCTTTAAGCCTGGCTAGTGAAGAGTTAAAAACCTATGGATTAGGATTCCTCATATTCGATGCCTATCGACCACAGCAGGCTGTCAATGATTTTGTAAGTTGGGCAAAAGATCTTAAGGACATTCAGGGGAAAGCTGAATACTATCCAAATGTGAACAAGAGTCATTTATTCAAAGAGGGTTACATAGCTGAGCGCTCAGGTCATACTCGCGGTAGTACAGTAGATCTCACTCTGATTGCCTTAGGAGAGGGGAAGCCTCTAGATATGGGAACCGCCTTTGACTATTTTGGTCCGCAATCTTGGCCAAGCTATCCCAATCTACTCCCACAGCAAAAAGCAAATCGTCTGTTACTACAAACCATCATGACAAAATATGGCTTCAAGCCATATGATCAAGAGTGGTGGCACTTTACACTAGAAAATGAACCTTATCCTGATACCTATTTTGATTTTCCAATAAGGTAAATTGAGATAGCTTTATCACTTTTTCCAACGTGCCATTGCTGCATCATCTGTCACACGGGCATCTACCCAACGAGCACCCTCAGGAGTATCTTCTTTTTTCCAAAATGGAGCTGCCGTCTTTAGATAGTCCATGATGAACTCACAGGCTGCAAATGCCTCGCCTCTATGAGCACTCGTTACCACCACTAAAACAATTTGATCTTCTGGAAGTAATGGGCCAACCCTATGAATGACTAAGGTATGGTAGACATTCCAACGCGCCTTGGCTTGGTCTAGAATTTCTTGCAGCGCTTTTTCAGTCATGCCGGGGTAATACTCAAGAGTCATACCCTTTACTTGGCTACCGTCGTTCATATCGCGCACAGTGCCTAAGAAAGTCACGACTGCGCCTACTCTGGGATCACCTTTGCGAAGTAGCGCTATTTCAGCATTAATATCAAAATCGTTTTCTTGAATTCGGATGGACATATCAGCCTCCAGTCACCGGCGGAAAGAAAGCGATCTCAGCATTTTCTTGAAGAGGCGTACTAGCATCGACCATTTGCTGATTCAAGGCACAACGTAATATCTTTCCCTGTGCCAATACTTCAGCCCAAGGATTGCCACGCTCAGCTAAAAAGGCTCTGAGATCAGCAATCGTTTTAATGCCCTCTGGGATGCTAATACTTTCTTGCGAAACTCCAAGAGCTTCCCTTATCGAGGCAAAGAATCGTAATTCGATTTTCATTGGAGAATCCTAAACCGATTATTTGAGAAACGCATCAAAGGGGATGTATTTGACTAAGTCGCCAGCCTTGATTGGCTGGTTTGGCGGGCAATCGACTAAGCCATCACCCCAAGAGACGCTAGTGAGTACTCCAGAACTTTGATTGGGAAACAAATCTAAGCCGCCTTTGCTATTGAGTTTGACACGTAAGAATTCATTACGACGATCCGCTTTCAACCAATCAAAATCCGCACGCATCAAATAGGACTGTGGCTGACTTACTTCACGACCCTGTAATTTCAGAATAAATGGTCTTACAAATAGCAGGAAGGTTACGAAACTAGAAACGGGATTGCCAGGTAAGCCAATAAACCAAGCTTCACCATCTTCTGGTTTATCGGATTTACGAACTGCACCAAAGGCTAAGGGCTTACCAGGTTTGATCGCAATCTGCCATAGATCTAATCGTCCCTCAGCCGTCACCGCAGGCTTGATGTGATCTTCTTCACCAACCGATACGCCACCAGAGGTAATAATCAGATCATGGTCTTTACTGGCTTTACGTAATGCTGCTTTAGTGGCATCTAATCGATCGGGAACAATTCCTAAATCGGTCGCATCACACCCCAATGATCTAATGCATGCTAATAAAGTATCGCGATTGGAGTTGTAAATCCCACCAGGCTTAAGAGCTTCACCAGGAAGAGATAGCTCATCACCGGTAAAGAATGCAGCTACTTTAACGCGCCGTTTGACATTTAAATGGGTCAATCCTGCCGAGGCGGCAACACCGAGTTCTTGTGGGCGCAGAAAAGTACCTGCTACTAAGGCAGTTTTGCCCGCACTTAAATCCTCACCTCGACGACGTATCCACTGACCTAGTGTTGGCGCAGTATTAACCTGGACTTGATCAGTTGAGCCCTCAGGAATGGCGCAATCCTCTTGCATTACTACCGCATCAGCACCCAGAGGAATTGGGGCACCAGTGAAAATTCTGGCGACAGTGCCGGGCTCTAACAGGGTCCCTACGGATCCTGCTGGAATACGCTGCGCAATTTTCAGAATACTTCCTGGATTTTTGGTATCAGCAGTACGTACCGCATAACCATCCATTGAAGTGTTATCAAGCGGAGGAACATCTACCAAACTACTAACGTCTTTGGCAAGGACACGGCCCAAACTTGCTTGCATGGCAACCATCTCACTTTCACCAACTGGCTGGGCATGAGACAGCAAATGATCCAAGGCCTGCTGTGCAGTCAACATTGGAGGCTTATTCATAGCGATAGTCGATTAATTGTATTTTAACTAAGATGCGTGGTGATGAAGGCTTTTACCTGATTGACATCAGCCTCAATATTTTCTACGCGCTGCGGCTTTGATTTGATGTCTTTAAATGCAGGCGGGCATTCAGCAGGACGGCCTAAAGCTTCTTGAATTGTTTCTTCAAACTTAATTGGTAGCGCAGTCTCGAGTACCAGCATCGGAATACCTGCTTGCAAATACTCACGCGCCACCTTCACGCCATCTGCAGTATGAGTATCCACCATCACACCATATTGCTTGTCAATATTGCGAATTGTCTCTAGGCGATTTTGATGGGTGCTACGGCCAGATTGGAAACCATACTTGCTAAGTTCTTTAAAGACGGTGTCTTTAGATATATCAAAGCCGCCAGTGTCATCGACTTGCTTAAACATACGCGCAGTCGCCTGACCATCTTGACCCATAAAGTCAAAGACAAAGCGCTCAAAGTTACTTGCCTTAGAAATATCCATTGATGGACTAGATGTATGGAGCGTCTCAGCAGACTTACGGGCACGATAAATGCCAGTGCGGAAGAATTCATCAAGAACATCGTTCTCATTTGTTGCCACTACCAAGTGTGCAATTGGCAAACCCATCATACGGGCGATATGACCGGCACAAACATTACCAAAATTTCCTGACGGCACAGTAAATGACACCTTCTCATGACTAGACTTCGTAGCTAGGAGATAACCTTGGAAGTAATACACCACTTGAGCTACCACTCTACCCCAGTTAATGGAGTTCACAGTTCCAATTTGATTCTGAGCTTTAAAAGCATGATCGTTGCTCACTGCTTTTACAATGTCTTGGCAGTCATCAAATACACCTGACACTGCTAGATTGAAAATATTCGGGTCTTGCAAGGAATACATCTGTGCTGATTGAAATGCACTCATCTTACCGCGAGGTGAAAGCATAAATACCTTCACGCCATCTTTACCTCGCATGGCATATTCAGCAGCACTACCGGTATCCCCAGAGGTAGCGCCTAAAATATTGAGCTGCTGACCTTTTTTCTTTAAGGCATATTCAAAGAGATTGCCCAACAATTGCATGGCCATATCTTTGAAAGCTAAGGTGGGTCCATTCGAAAGACTTAATAGTCCAATGCGGGTACCATGCTCTTCGCCTAACCAATGGATTGGCGTAATGTCTTTAGCATTGTCTTGAGGACGACCATTGCAATACACCTGCGCGGTATAGGTCTTACGTAAGATCGCACGCAAGTCAGCCTCAGGAATGTCATCACAATACAAGCTCAATACTTCGTAAGCAAGATCTGCATAAGGTAAGCCGCGCCATGAATCTAACTGCGCTGGAGTTACTTGTGGATATTGTTTCGGTAAATACAGGCCGCCATCGGGCGCCAATCCACCGAGGAGAATTTCTAAGAAAGATTGTTGTGGACTATTGCCACGGGTAGATTGGTAATGCATCAATTTTAATTAAGACAAGTTTTCTAAACGAATCTTCACCACTTCGCCATCTACAGTTTTGAGATTTTGAATCTCTTTAAT
>CANHLB010000163.1 GCA_947461335.1 Burkholderiaceae bacterium
AGCTTTGCAGCTAAAGGAACTACACCATCTTTTCCAGTTGGAGCTTTAGCCCAAGTACCACCGGCTAACTCCCAGGCAGCAGCAAAGCCTTGTGTGAGGAAAGTATTTGCATCGAGCGCAACGACGTTGTAGTTCACATCTCTACAACTACTCGGAAAGGCTCCAGAAAATTGAGCCAATACTAGCTTATCGGTTTTAGAGGGTACTTCTGGATCTAAATTAAAACGAATATTGCTTTTCCAGTTGTCACATGGCCTATCAACCAGTTGCATTTGATTGTCAATCTTCAATTGGGATAATGCAGGGCTGTAACTAATATCAATGAAATCAGCCGTACGAGACTTACCCAACTGAAAAGATAAAGTTCTAAAGGAGTAGAGAAGTGGGTCTGGTGGAACGTTATAAGATCGTAAGGATTCACCATCAATCGTGTTATGTTCCATCACGCTAGGCGCATAAGCACTGCGGTCAAAAAAGAGATTGCCATCGATCTTTTGAACGCCTAGTGCCTGCAGCGATTTCATCAGCTTAGATAACTCTTCGGGAATGAGCTTAGGGTCCCCAGTACCCTGTAAATACAAATTTCCTTTTAGGGTTCCTTGACGAATAAGGCCATCTGTATAGAGATTGGTGCGCCAGCGGTATTGCGGGCCTAAAATATCTAGGCCGGCTAGTGTAGTCAGTAACTTCATTGTTGAGGCAGGGTTCATGAGCTCTTCAGCGCGCCAATCTAAAATATTCTTAGAGGTATTTTTTCCTTGGCGAACAGGCTCAATTTCTATCACTGAAATACTCACGGCGTCTTTTGGAATTTGATTCCGCTCTAAGCTTCTTATTACGTTTTGAGGTACTGCAATGAGAGCTTCATTAGCACTTACTAAGGGGCTAAGAAGACAGGTCCCAGCCCAGAGAATGGTGATAGATAAGGTAAGAGGGCGTTGAAAAGAAAGTCGCATTCCCAATAGGATAAACCCACTAGCTGAGAAGACAAAGCCCTTTGCTTGCTAAGAAGCAGCATGCTTGATCTGGTAAGTCTTGATAATTTCGTTTTGTTCTTTCAGCAGGCTAATGAAGCTTTTGATCCGATCGGTTAAAAGCCCTTCTGACTCTAAAGATTCACAGCTTTGGATAAAGCGTTTAGCATTTAAAAGGTTGGCACCTCCCTTGACCTTATGGACTAGCTGTTTAAAGGTGGTCTCCTCGACAGTGTTGGACTCTAGGATTGCAAGAACTTCATCATGAACCTTCTTAATTTCTTCTAGTATTGCCAAAATATGACTAGGGTTTTGTTTTAATAGATTTGCAAAAGCATCAAATGAATATTCTTCCCTCTGGTTGGGTAATTCATCCTGCTCGATGACCTCCCTTGAAGTGAAATAGCGATTGAGTTCATTTTCTAGCGTCATTAAACTGAGCGGTTTAATCAGCACAGCATTCATACCGGCTGCTAAGAAATGGTGCCTAGACTCTAAGGCGTAGATATCAGCTGTAATGCCAATAATGACGAGCTCATGATGTCCTAAGGCACGAATTTTTTTAGCTAAGTCCGATCCTTGCATGCCGGGAATAGACTGATCTGTTAAAAGAATCTCAAAGCGCCTATTAGTAATGAACTCCAAAGCGGTATGTGCGTTATCGCATATAGAAACATCAATTCCCAAAGCTTGCAACTGGAGAGAGATGATCTGACGACTCGCGGGGTGATCTTCGACTACCAAGGCACGGAGCATTTGTCCGCTATAGCTTGGGTGCTCAAAGATACGCTTTCTGGGCTTAGCTATTTTTGCATCCTCAAGAACACTGCTAGGGGTGGCAAGACTTGTCCGAGGAAATGCAACTGAAAAGTGGATATTGCTTCCAAGGCCTGGCGCACTCTCAAAATAGAGTTGACTATTCATAGAGCTAACCAAGTGATTAGTAATAGTTAGACCAAGTCCAGTTCCGTTTTGTTGCTCACCTTTCCCGGGAATTTGCTCAAAGGCCTGCAGTGCTAACTGAATTTCTTCTGAGCCCATGCCAATACCAGTATCAATCACACGAAACTCAATGAGCTGTCCTGCATGATCGTCAGCTAAAACACTAATGGAGAAATAAATTTCTCCATGATCCGTGAATTTGATGGCATTGCTTAATAGATTCTGCAGTATTTGACGAAGTCGGAGTGCATCCATCATTAATACTGGAGCAATACGAGGATCCTTAGAGCTTCTTAGCGCAAGGTTTTGTTTGCTCGCCATTGTAGAAAATGCCGAATCAATATCATCGATGAGGGTATTAAGAGAGCAGGCCTCGAGATTGAGGGTGAGTTTGCCGGCCTCGATTTTAGAAAGATCTAAGACCTGGTTTAGGATGCCCAATAAAGACTCAGCAGAGTTATGGGCACTTTTAAGCAGTGATTTTTCATTGGCTGGTAGTTGTCGACTAGTGAGTAGTAATTCTTGTACCCCCAAGATGGCATTCATAGGGGTGCGAATCTCGTGGCTCATCGTTGCTAGAAAGGCAGACTTAGCAGTATTTGCCTTCTCTGCAATCTCTTTTGAAGAAAGTAAATTTGTAGCCTCTTGTTCTTGGAGCAATTGCCTTCTTTGCATACGCCATAGCAAGAATCCTCCTCCTATAAGAGTTGCTAGAGTGGATATCCAGGGCAACATACCCCAGCGCGCCGGAGTATTACTCATAATACTGTTGTCGCCAAGTGAGAAAATTTGACGTGAGCCAATGGGATCTAAATTGGTGAGAAATTGATTGAGTACATCATGTAGAGAATTGTCTTGATGGGAAATCAGCCAACGATAGGCAAAAGGTTCACGGCTATAAAGGCCATCGATTTGTAGATGAGGCTGATTTAAGCGGGAGATGGTTTGCTGTGCCAGTCGTATTGGCAGAATGAGAGCCTCAATATCATTTTTCAGTAAATCGGTAATGAGTTTTTCTATATGACTAGAGGTAATCGCGGGAGAATAACTTGGTGAGGGTGGATTTTCATATCCCCGATCAAAGTACGCAATATTGGCAGCAGAAATTGACCCACTACTGTTAGTTGAGCTTTTTATCAAAACAGCATCATGCCCCCAGAAGATGGCTTCTGATAGAGATCCGAATCGAAGATATTCATCATTGAGGGAGGGTGGATCTATGATGAAATCTACTTCGCCATTGGCTAACTGACGTAAGCCTTCTTGATCCGTTTTTCGCCAACTTGGAATGAATTCTTGCTGGGTATATTGACCGAGCTGGTTTAAGAGCTTGTAAAAGACTCCAGGCTCCTTACCTTCTTCATGTTGCAAATAGGGAGCATATTTCTCATGAATACTAAATCGTACTACTGGGTGGGCATCGATCCATCGCTGTTCTGCTAAGCTGAACGAGAATGCAGTAGCTTCGTTGGCTACTGGCAGACTCAGTAATGCAACATAGATGATGAATCGATGCATGCTCTATTAGCTTTCGATGATATTGTTCATGCGGCAGAACAATATTAGGTCGGCAATATTGTTAATTCCAAGCTTGTCAAAGACTCTTGTCTTATAGGTTGCTACGGTCTTATTGCTAATGTGCAGCATGTCTGAAATCTGTTGATTGGAATTGCCTTTTCCAAGGTATTTCATGACTTGCAATTCACGATCAGAAATAAGCGCAAGCTTGTCATTGTCGGTTAATGAACTATTTCCATTCTTGCCATGTGTAAAAAAGTTGTATCCCTGTGAGATCGCTACACATGCTGCCAAGATGATGTCAGCCCCAGCAGTTTTATTCACAAAGCCATGTCCGCCTAGTGAGCGAACCCTGCCACCATACACTGCTTCATCCATACTGGATAACACTAGCATTCTGACATCTGGATACATCAAACTAATACGTCGAATTACATCAAAGCCATCAGTCTTAGGCATATCCAGATCGAGAATCACTACATTTGGATTAAGCTCTTTCATCGATCTAAGACATTCCTCACCATTCTGGGCTTGCCCTACTATTTCAAATAACAGCTGGTCTTGCAACATGCTTTTAAGAGCCATCAGCATAGCTGGGTGGTCATCTACTAACATCACGCGTTTTCTCATTACTTGTCTCCATTTGGTTTTAGGTGTGGATGAGGGTGCAACGAATAAATGGCTTTAGCGATACGGCTATCGTTCATCTGCAGTATTTGATGGCGACTGACTGGTGCCATCATGAGTCCGCCGTAGCAATGATCAATGCCCAAATAGGAGGCATTTTCTAAATCTTTGATGAGACCCACATTGCTAGCGTAAATATGCGCAGGTGAAAATGGCGATCGTCTTAATTGGGATAGCACCTCTTTTGAGGGCGCTTGATCGCGGAATTGACTCATATTGATATGAATACCCTCCATTTGCATTTCTGTAATCCATTGCAATTCCTCCACATCTCCTGTGAAGTCTAGAAAGTGAAGCAAGACCCCTAATCGACGCAGACGAAGTAAACCTTCTTTGCAAGCATTAGCGAATTCAGTTTCGGGCAATGATTGAATTCCCAAAGTAACCAGTCCTACTGGTAACCGTGAATTGAGAATGAGATCACTCATTGCATCAACGTAGTCACTTGAGGCAATTGCATTGGTGGGGA
>CANHLB010000164.1 GCA_947461335.1 Burkholderiaceae bacterium
AATTAGCCAAAAAGAGATTGTCGACTTACTAAATCAATATGAGAAGCGTAATGCTGGCCAAGAAATAGTTTTGCCAATGGTAGGAGAGCATCGTGGTAACCCAGTGTTGTTTTCTAAAAAAGTGATTAAGGATATTTTGGCGGTGCCGGCAATGGTATGTAGGCCATTTATGGATGCGCACCCAGAGTTAGTGCATATCTTCTCTACCGATAATGAGGCCTATATTCTAGATGTTGATACAGAAGAAGATATTCAGAAATTGGGATTGCAACGCGATTAAATCTCAGCGATCAATTCAATTTCAACACAGGCACCCAAAGGAATTTGAGCTACACCAAAAGCACTGCGTGCATGCTTTCCAGCCTCACCGAATACCTCAAATAGGAGTTCAGAGCAACCATTGACTACTAAATGTTGTTCAGTGTATTGATCGGTAGAATTTACTAAGCCCATCACCTTAACAATACGCTTCACTTTATCCAAAGAGCCTAAGTGATTTTGCAGAGAGGCGAGTAAATCGATTGCAATCGCTCTAGCCGCAGCTTTACCAGTATCGGTATCCATATCTTTGCCAAGCTTGCCAATCCAAGGCTTACCCTCTTTTTTGGCAATGTGACCAGACAAAAATACGGTATTGCCAGTAGTTATTGCCATGACATAGGCCGCAGCTGGCGGACTTGGGGGTGGTAAGTCAATTCCTAAAGTTTTAAGGCGGGCGCTAATATCGGTGGTCATAGTATGTATCTGAATTTAGTGAAATGAATGAAGATGAATTTTCCCATCTTACTTGGAAAGCTGGCGCATCGCGCCTTCTAGACCATTCATCGTAACGGGATACATGCGGTCTTTGAGAAGAGTTTTCATGATGTCGATGGATTGTCGATATTGCCAGATGGATTCAGGCTCGGGGTTGAGCCATGCAAAACGTGGGAAATGGTCTAAGAGGCGATTGATCCAAACGGCCCCCGCTTCTTTGTTGTTGTATTCAACTGAGCCATTAGGGCTAAGAATTTCATAAGGTGACATGGTGGCATCACCAACAAAAATCAGCTTGTAGTCTGGGCCATATTTATTGATGATGTCTTGGGTAGAGGTAAGCTGATCGCGTCTTCGACGATTACTTTGCCAGAGATGGTCATAAACACAATTATGAAAATAATAGTGCTCTAGATGTTTGAACTCTGCTTTAGCGGCAGAACACAATTCACCAATGCACAAAATATGATCATCCATAGAACCACCCACATCCATTAAGAGCAATACTTTGACATTGTTGTGGCGTTCAGGTCGCATTTGAATATCTAGCATTCCTGCATTAGCAGCAGTAGAGTGAATGGTTTTATCTAGATCTAACTCTAAGGTTGAGCCTTCACGAGCAAAGCGCCTTAAGCGCCGCAGTGCCACCTTGATATTGCGAGTGCCTAGTGCCAAGTCGCCGTCATAGTCTTGAAACTCTCTCGCCTCCCAAACTTTGATAGCAGTGCGATTGCCAGCGCTTTCACCGCCAATACGGATTCCTTCGGGGTGATATCCGCTGTGACCAAAGGGTGAAGAGCCGCCAGCGCCAATCCATTTGGTGCCTCCACCATGCCACTCTTTTTGCTCTTTTAAAAGTTCCTCAAGACGTTTTTTTAAAGCTTCTGGACCACCTAATTTTTGCAGAGCAGCTTTTTCTTCATCGGTAAGTACGCGTTGTAACTTCTTTTCCAGCCAATCTAGCGGGATGTCGGGCGACATGGCAATAATTTGCTCGACCCCAGAAAAATAAGAGCCAAAGACTTGATCAAAACGATCAAAGTGTTGCTCATCTTTAACAAGGGTCATTCTAGATAGTTGATAAAACTCATTAATGGAGGGATTAATCACCCCGGTCTTTAATGCCTCTAAGAGAGTTAAAAATTCTCTTACTGAAACCGGTACTTTAGCCTCTTTCAGTTGCAAGAAGAATTGAATCAACATGGGATTACTTTTTATTTAGCGGTGATTACGATTCATCATCACTAGGCGCTCAAAAAGATGAACATCTTGTTCGTTCTTTAGTAATGCACCATGCAGAGGTGGGACAACAATTTTTTCATCTTGGCTATAAAGTGCCTCTGGGGCTATATCTTCGGCTAACAATAACTTGAGCCAATCAATTAATTCAGAGGTAGAAGGCTTCTTTTTAAGACCCGGAAGAGCGCGTATTTGGTAGAAGGATTTGAGGGCAGCCTCCAAAAGATCTTGCTTAATTTTAGGATGATGGACGTCCACAATCCGTTGCATCGTATCGGCATCGGGGAAGGCAATGTAATGGAAAAAGCAACGACGTAAAAATGCATCCGGCAATTCCTTTTCATTATTCGAGGTAATGATAACTAAAGGGCGATGTTTTGCTTTGATCAGTTCGCGTGTTTCATAAACATAAAATTCCATACGATCGATTTCACGTAATAGATCATTGGGAAATTCGATATCCGCTTTATCGATTTCATCAATGAGCAATACAGTTGGTTCATCAGCTTCAAATGCTTGCCACAAAATGCCCTTGACGATGTAGTTACGTATATCTTTTACTTTCTCATCGCCTAACTGAGAGTCTCGCAAACGACTGACGGCGTCGTATTCATACAAACCTTGTTGTGCTTTGGTGGTCGATTTGATGTGCCATTGCAGTAATGGCATATTTAGGGCGGCAGCCACTTCCTCAGCGAGCATTGTTTTTCCGGTTCCAGGCTCCCCTTTAATTAAAAGAGGGCGCTGTAATGCCATGGCAGCATTGACCGCCAATTTGAGATCCTCAGTTGCAACATAGCTAGCGCTTCCGTCAAAACGGCTGTTGGAGTTGGGGGATGATCTGCTCATTTTATGGTCCGAAAAAGTCATTGTTTAGGCCTTCCAGTATAGGTAAATCAAGCAAAGCTTTCATTAATTCTTCAGCTTTTTAGGCGCTGGAACGACCAAACCAAGCAAAGAGGGAGGCTCTGTCCGCTATAATCTCGAAAATCGATTCAAATCACACCTATTAATCACCATTTCTATGAAAAAACTATTTGCTATACCTCAATTGGTCCTGGCCGCAGGTTTTGTTTTTGCTGGATCGCCTGTTCAGGCTGATGAAATTAAGGGTAGTGCGGCGGCGGCTAATGGCAAAGTGTGGCTTTGTGTTGGTTGTCACTCTATTCCTGAATACCGCGCCGACTATCCATTGGTGTATAAAGTGCCCATGATCGGTGGCCAAAATGCAGCCTATCTCGCAAGTGCATTAGCTGCATATAAGAAGGGCGAACGAAAGCATCCAACTATGCGCGCTATTGCTGGAAGCCTTTCTGATCAAGATATGGCAGACCTTGGCGAATACTATGCTGCGCAAACAGCCACCTCACCTAAAAACCCATTGAAGTGATAGAGATACGTTTATGAAATTTGCACTAATCCCCGCAGTTTTGTTTTCTAGTATTTGCCTAGTGAATGTTGCTAGTGCTGCTAGCGTTGATAAGGGTCAAGCTTTGGTAGAGAAGGGTAATTGTGCTTCTTGCCATGGTGCTGGACTCAATGCACCTATTCTGCCTATTTACCCAAAGTTGGCAGGTCAATACCCCGACTATCTTTACTACGCATTAAAAGCCTACAAAGTAGGGGGTAGCAATCCACAATATGGGCGGAATAACGCCATTATGGGAGCGCTAGTTAAGGAATATTCCGATGCGGATATGCAAGATATCGCCGCTTATATTGCTTCGTTACCTGGAAACTTTGTCATTAGGAAGTAAGCCTACTGGTAACTGGTAAAGTAATGGCTTAGAAAATTATTCTAAGCCACTGTTACTTATAGCTATTTAGTATTATCTTAGTGCTTCTAAGCCATGGGCAAAGTGTTTGCGCATAGCAACTTCAGCAGCCAGCTCATCCCGTTTAAGAATTGCCCTGAGTATCTCTCGATGCTCTAAAAGAGAGTTTTGTATTCTTCCAGTGCTGGTAAGGGAGTCCCGACGATGTAATTTGAGAACCTTACGTAAGTCCGCAATAACGCCATTCATCCAGCGATTTCCTGCAATTTCTTGAATTAAATCGTGAAATTTGCCATTAATTTCAAAAAATTGCTCAATATCTCGATCTGCTGCCGCCTTCTCAAGGCGATGGTGCAAGTGATCCAAGAGATTCAATTGATCTTCTGTAGCCTTATTGGCTGTTTCTTTAGCCGCTTGTCCCTCTAAGAGTGATAAAACAGTAAAAATTTGCTCTAAATCAGCTCGATTCACCTCCGTGACATAGGCTCCTCGTCGCATTTTGATAGTTACTAAGCCTTCTGCGGCCAATACCTTAATAGCCTCTCGCATTGGCGTTCGACTTATTCCAAATTGAATCGCCAGAGATTGCTCATCTAACCAGCTTCCAGGGGCTAAATTTTTGTTAAATATCTCCTCACGCAGTCTATCTGCTACGTCTTCATATAAGGCTCTGTTATTAAGTTTTGTATTCATAATTATGTATACATGATAGCTGGACAAATTAGGAATAGTCAAGCAGAATGTGAGGAATTAGATGCAATGCAA
>CANHLB010000165.1 GCA_947461335.1 Burkholderiaceae bacterium
AAAATCTGGGTAAATAAAGAAATAACAAAGCACACTAAAAAACACAAAATAAAAATAAGATTGAAAGATATTGAATCCTCTCTGATCAAATTTTTTTCTTTGCTCATAACGTGAGTATTTTTCATTTCATTCCCCTTTGATTCAATCCGATTTCAGTGGAACCAAGGACGCCAAGCCCAAACCAAAATATGGGCTACAACTGCTATAGAAACAAAACCAACTAAGCCCTGGACGTACAACTGGTGAAACTCCTTGGCTTCGTCATCAGTAAGGCCGGATATTGAACCTGTTCTGTGTTCGCTCATAACCAAATACCTCCTTCAAAAATAGCCTTGCGGCCGTTACCGCGCTTAACCCGCGCGGCATGGGCTGTAGCGTGCTGCTTGCCACATTCTGTTTTCAACAAATCGGTTGACTTGTTGTAATTGACTTTTACTACTGAAGAAATCATGCCTCGACCTCTTCAATAATTTCTTTACAAGAAGACTTCACTCTTGCAGCTGTAATTCTTTCTTCGCCAGCCTTTTCTGCATCTTGCTCTACGCGATCACGCATTTCCTTAGCAGCAGAAATCTGGATGAGTACTGGTCTAGTTTTAATATAGTCAGCTACCAATTTCTGAGCATCTTGATCCCAAGGCAGAGAGTTAGAGCGGTACGTGCGTGTTAGTGAGGCATCCACTTTGTCCATATCGGTACCCAGGGGCAGGATGAAGAAGAGCGCATCAAATAGGCCATTACAAAATTCTTGAATAATGTATGTCGCACCGGCATAACCCATAAATGGAGTGCCAGTATGGCGGCGAATAATCGCACCAGGGAATGATGCTGGAATATAAGAAGCCTTACTACCGGTCTCAGCCAAATACATTCTTTCGTTATAGCTACCAAACATCACCAGCGGAGGTTTCTCTTTGGTGAGCTTGCGCACATCTTGATTGTTTGTTTTTTCACCCGGCTTTCTAGGAACAGCAAAGCTGCAAGGCAAACCCATTTCATCTGATAAAAAGTGACGAATACCTCGGGTGTACGTTTCATTGGCAACTACTGCATAACTTGCAGTGCTGAAAAAATCTTGAGTCACAGAACGCCATAAGTCCCAGATCGGCTTAATAGTAGTGTGTTTCTCACGCTCAATAAATGGTTCTGGATCTAATCCAAGTAACTCACCGAGTTTTCGCAAAAATTGGGTAGTGCTATGCAAACCTAAAGGTGCTTGCAAGTAAGGACGCTCCAAAGCTTCACAAAGCATGCGTCCAAATTCGCGGTACATACAGATATTTACATCCGCATTAACTAGATTCTCAACATCAGCTAAATGAGATCCTAGCGGGAAAACCATATTAATCTCAGCACCAATGCCTTCCGCTAAGCGGCGAATCTCTGCAAGATCGCTTGGCATATTAAAGGTGCCATAGCAAGGCCCAATAATATTGACGCGTGGCTTTTCGCCTTCTGCTCTTGGTTTACGTTCTGGAATCTTGCGAGTACCGTATTCAGTCCATAACCAATACATCGCGCGGTTAGCACACTGCCACTGATCTTCATCAATAGTTCTTGGTAAGAAGCGGGCAATATTCATGCCTTCTGGAGTAACACCGCCACCAATCATTTCTGCAATGGAACCAGTAACTACAACAGCTGGTAGATCTGGGTCTAGAGTTGCGTGGGCGCGTTTCATAGCACCTTCGGTACCTTCACGACCTAACTGCTCTTCCTCTAAACCAGTAACCACAATTGGTAACTCATGAGGCGGCAATGCGTCGGTGTAATGTAAAACTGACGTCACTGGTAAGTTTTCACAACCAACTGGGCCATCTATGACTACCTGCAAGCCTTTGATAGCGGTAAATACATACACTGCTCCCCAATATCCACCAGCGCGATCGTGATCAATGACGAACATTACATCATCTCCTCAGCTTTGCGCTTCTTGAGTTTCTTTTCAAGCTTGCGACGTACTTCAGCTTTGAACTCTGGATGATCTTGTGGAACATTCTCCCAAACACCAGACTTATAACCAGACCCAACATCACCAAAGAATGCTTTCATCTCATCAAAGCGTGCTTGATTACCAATTGCTGCATTGATCACCTGCGCTAATGAACCGGCACCTGCAGGCCCCATCAATGGTCTTGCTGAAATCAGATTCGTAAAGTACAGGGAAGGTATTGAAGCTTGTTTAGCAGCCTGTACTACTGGCGTTGTTCCAATCGCTAAGTCTGGCTTGAATTCTTTCATTGCAGCTAGATCTTGCTCTAAGGAGGCGCGAAATTGAACATGAACTCCTTTTGCTTCTAACCATTCACGATCCTCATTACTCCAAGGGGTACGTGGACAGGCAGAGCCAACATAACGTACATCGGCACCACTTTCGATTAAGAGTCGAGCAACAATCAGCTCAGAACCTTCATAGCCACTCAAAGTAATCCGCCCTTTGATTGGTGCAGCAGCGAGAACACCCTTGATCGCTGGCAGGATACGATTTTGCGCAGCTGCAATTAAGTCTTGTGGAGTATTCGTTGATTTACCGATAGCTTCTAACCAACGTGCTGTACCTTCATAGCCTACTGGCGCAGACCCTACGATGTTGCGCCCTGCTGCTTCAAACTCACGAATGCAAGAGGTGTAGAACGGATGCAATGCGGCAACGGTTACGCAATCGAGTGCTTGATACATTTCACGCCACTCACGCGTTGGTACTGAAGCACCTACTGCCAGACCCATCGGCTCAATCATCATGCCAATACCAACTGGATCAGCTGGGAAAATTTCACCTAATAACGTAATCGTTGGCTTGCTAGAGCGGCCAGTACGTGGTGCCTGTACTGGACCAGACATTGCCTCATTACGTGCGTAATTGAGCATAGCGCCAGCAAGTACATCTTTTGCTTCAGCATGAGTTGGTACGCCAAATCCTGGCACATCAATACCAATAATGCGTACACCGTTAATTTCTTTTGGCAATAGCTGGAGTGGTACACCGCTAGCCGTTGGTACGCACAAATTAATAATGACGATTGCGTCATATTTTTCTGGGTCTGCTTCTTGATAGACCGCATCACGAATGTCTTCAAATAGCTTACCAGTAACTAATGTCTCTGAATTGAATGGTACATAACCAACACTACGACGTGCACCGTAAAAATGGGAGGTAAAAGTTAAACCGTATACGCAGCAAGCAGAGCCCGAAAGAATCGTGGCAGTTCTGCGCATCCGTAAACCTACCCGCAAAGCCCCAAATGCAGGGCACATACTTTGGGGTTGGTCATGCGGCCCCTTAGGATAGTCTTTAGCATATTGCTGCAAGGTCTCAGACTTACCAGCTGCCTTAGCAGCAGCAAGCATTTCTGCTTCACCTGAGTGACAGCCCAGACCATCCCCTAAAGTAGGATCAGTCTTTAACTTTTCCTCTGGGGTAATCGGAATGATGGTTTTATTCATAACAGCGTATTGCTCTCTATCTCTTTAGGCCTGATCGTAAATAACTTCAAGTGTTTTCTTGATGACTACATCTTTACCCATCATGTCTTTCACAGTAGCTGGCTTTAAAACAATGTCGCGTCCAGTCACTTCTGAAGAGAACAGGCCCAATAATTCATCTTGAGTTAATGGCTTAGGACGAACTGGTGGAGCTTCTGAAACATTGGTAGCAAGCTCTTCAAATAGCGGAGCCCACTGTGTACCAGGCTGGCCAATAATTTCATAGCTAGCACTCTTACGACGAATATCTTCGTTCGCAGGAATGGCAGCCAACACTGGAATACCAGCTTTTTCAGCAAAAGCCTGTGCTTCACCAGTGAGGTCATCTTTATTGATCACCATACCTGCAACACCCACGTTGCCACCTAATTTGCGGAAGTACTCTACTGCCGAACAAACGTTATTAGCAACATAGAGGGATTGCAAATCGTTACTAGCAACCACGATGACCTTTTGGCACATATCGCGTGCGATTGGTAAACCAAAGCCGCCGCAAACTACGTCACCTAAGAAGTCAAGAAGAACATAGTCAAAGCCCCAATCATGGAAGCCCAGTTTTTCTAATGTTTCAAAGCCATGAATAATGCCGCGGCCACCGCAACCTCTTCCTACTTCTGGGCCACCAAGCTCCATCGCAAATACACCATCACGAATAAAGCAGACATCACCAATCGAGACTGATTCACCAGCCAATTTTTTCTTCGATGAGGTTTCGATAATGGTTGGGCAAGCCTTGCCGCCAAACAAAAGTGAGGTGGTATCGCTTTTAGGATCGCAGCCAATCAACAATACTTTCTTACCTTGCTGAGCCATCATGTAAGACAAATTAGCAAGGGTAAAACTCTTGCCAATACCGCCCTTGCCATAAATCGCAATGATTTGGGTTTCTTTAGTCACTGGACCTGTAGAAACTGGATCGGGCTCAATAGCAGCCTCTTTTTTGAGGTCCATAAACTGAATTGTTGCTGTTGCTGGGATGCTTGATGAACTCATTGCAGATTTCTCCAATCTAGAACCATTTTTAAACAATCAATATTGTTAAAAGC
>CANHLB010000166.1 GCA_947461335.1 Burkholderiaceae bacterium
CGGGATTATAAATTTCAACGGAATTAATACCAGTCCCATCAATACCTTCACCACCAGCTACAAAAATACGCCCATCTAAAAGTCGTACAGACGAAGCGGCATAGCGAGGGTAGGACATTGAAGCCGTTATGGTAAATGTCCTTGTTACAGGATCGTAAAGATCGGCAGAAGCAATAGCGATTGATGAAGATCCTACGCCGCCTGCCACCAGCACCTGCCCGCTCTCTAATAAATTAGCCGTTGGCATAGAACGTGGGGATGACATCATGCCAGTTGCGGTAAATGTACCCCTAGAAGTAGTTGAGGTTGTTGAACTTGAGTCTCCGTTACCGCCGCAAGAAATTACAACGGTAGCAATGCAAACAAATAGAGCTATTGAGAAAATCTTTTTCATTTATTAGGCTCTATTTCATATTAGATTGACGGGATTTATCAAATGGATAAATCAGTAATAGGGTGTAATTAAGGCCCACTTACCTTTGACTCTTTTTCGGAAAATACCACTTTCCATTACGTATTGGCAAAAAGCTACCGTCATCAACTCCCACCTCTTGAGCAATCAAGCTATTAGTTAAAGTGTTCATAGCCATAATGAGCTCAGCATTTTTCTTGGGATCCATTGCCAAGTTAATCATTTCCTCTGGGTCATTTTTAAGGTCAAACAGCTCAAGATCATTATTTGCTACCAACTCTTCAAAGGTAGTAGGCGTATTAAATTTTAATGGTGAAAAATAACGAGAAAAACGATAACGTCCATTTGATGCGCTTCTCATCGCAGATCGTGTTGAGAAATTTGGCTCATGAATAGTAACGATCTTAATTTCTTCTTGCGTTGGCACATGTCCACTAAACATCCAGGGGTATGTTCTTCTTGCCCACTTTGCATCAACAAAAGAAAGCATATTAAAGTTATACAGAGCACCCGGTCTGAGCGACTCGAGATTAGCTGACTCTGGATTTTTCAAAAGCGGCACCAAGTCACGGCCTGGAAGACCCTCTGCCGCCTTTTTCCTAGAAGCTGCATCTTTTCCAGTTAATGAAATGATTGTTGTAGCCAAATCCACTTGTGATGTCACTGCCTTACATTCCTTGCCACCAGGGTAAGCCGGATGAATAATCATGAGCGGCAAATGATTTTGCTCTTTATAAGCAGTAGTTCCTTTGCCACGCATTTGATGAGATCCACCCAACTCACCGTGATCAGCAGTAAAGATCACAATAGTGTTATCTTCCATTCCGCTATCCTTAAGCCCCTTCATGACAGCAGCCACATTTTCATCGCTATCACGAATGCAATTAAAATAGTAGTTCAGCAAAGATCTCCAGCGCCGATCTTCATTAGGCCAATTGCCGCAGATTGCATTCCATGCTTGCATATAAATCTTATGGGCAGCGGGACGGCCGGGCGCATCTAATGCTTGCTTACGGCTTTCTGGCAATGGATAACTATCCCAAGTTGCTTTATATAAATCATCTGTTGGTGCTCTAGGCACTGGAATAGCAGCGCTATTTTGTTGTTGAGTTTCATTAGGCAAGTCAGAGTTGTAATATGCGACATCATGAGGATTCACAATATTGACAGCCAAATACCAAGGCTGCTTTTTCTCTTTTAATTTTTGACCTTGGTTGCGAAGCCATGCAACAGCAGATGCTACGTTGGCTTTATCAAAAGTATAGCCACCCAACTCTTTATCACAAATATCTCCAAAACCTAAAAAGTCATGGAATCCATATCCTTCAATGATCTTACGATAGGCGTCAAGTGGTGCGTTATAAGCATGCTTAACTTGATCCATGTTGTATGAAAGATGCCACTTACCCTGGTAAGCAGGATAGTAACCAAGCTCATTGAGACGATGACCAATCGTTTTCACTTTCGATGATAAATCTGGTTGCCATAAAAAATTGAGGTTATCAAATATTCCAGAATGTTGAATATGTTGACCTGTATAAATTACTGAACGTGCCGAAGAGCATTGAACTGATGCATTTTGATGATTAACAAATGTAATCGCTTTCTTTTTAATGGCTTCTCTAGCTGGAACTGGAATTGGCCACTGATTAAAGAAATGCTCTTGGTCTACTAAAACAAAAAGAATGTTATAGCCAGCTGGCGCTTCAACTTGAGGAAGCTTGTTAGAACTAGACTGGGCTTGTGCATTTTGCAAACCTATAGGTAAAAGAGAGCCTCCTATAGCAGCCGCTCCGGAACTTAATAAATCACGGCGGGACTGGTTCTTGGGTGCATTGTTAGATTGTGTTGCCATCAAATTACTTTCAATTTTTCTATATAGAACTAAGTTTTATTATGCGCAAACAATGAATCAAACGATAGATATCCTATAGTAAACACAATTCCACTTTTAGCTCTTTTGCACCACAATGGGTAAACCGTTCATGACAATGTAGGAGCTTTATAGGCAAAAAACCCACCAAAGCGGGTCTTAAGTGAGCCATCTTATCTATCAATTAAGCTGAATTGGCATTTGGGGTTTATCAAGCTTGAGGTACGCAAGCTCTTTAGCATCAAAATTGATTTTCTTTAGATCAAATGCATAAACATTAGTCGTCTCAAACATTTTGACGTTGTAGATCATATTTTTATTATCAGCAACAATTATCCATTCGGTAATCTCAATACCATCCACACCACCGCCATAAGGATTATCTGCAGTCAAGGTAATTGCTCCCGGAGGAATATCAAAACTACCGGTTATATGCCAGGCTGCATTTACCATTTTCTCAGTGGTGTAGCTAGTAGGTACAGACTTCGAGAGGAATAATGCTCGAATAAAACGACTTGGACTCAAGTAGTCGCCTGGTAAACCATGCAAACCATTGCCTGAACTAGGTGACTGATAAGTGCTCCCATTGATAACCAACGGTTTTAGTTCGATATTTGTCAGATTGGCATAGTTACCAATATTATTAAATTGCTCACTCAACACTGGATCATTTGTACAGACATGCGTTGGGTTATCCGTAATAACTAATTGACCTTTTATATACTCAATCACAATGCTATTCCCCTCGGCATCATGAAGAGGAACTCGTACAGGAGGAGTTTGGTTCTTATATTGAGCAACGGTTGAACAATTCACAAAAATTTTCTTAAGGCCAGCTTTCACCTCATCAACAGTAGCAAAGTTCGTTAAGGCATACAGAAGTATTTGACTGGAGTTGATGCTATTTGCCGAGTCCGCTTGAGAAACGTCTTGATATTGAGCGGTGAAAGGTGCGTTGAGTAAACCGCCAACCAAGCCTTTTTCATTCATGCCGTCGGCATAAGTCGGTAGCCCCAAAATATTCATTCCAGCAACGGCATATTTAGAAGTCCAATTTAAACCTGTTCCAGCTTTTCCATCTATTCCTACTCCTTGGCAAGCATATCCTCTTGGACTAATCATCAGTTGGGAGTTAAGGGGCATTCCAAACTCCATTGAACGGCCATATACAGCCCCGCCATCACTACCTTTTAATAAAAAACTTGTACACATAATTTTCCTCGGAGATTAAACAACTTAATATCGCCTACCTCTTAAATAGTGACGCGATGAGATGCTTAGCTTGTTTTTAATTCATCAATTTCTTTAAGCGATTTAAAGTCAAACATAGCTTCTAGAACTATACCGAAATCTAACAGCAGACTTATATTCACAGAAAGAAAGCATCTGAGAAAATTCTCCCTAAGTCATTGATTTCATTGATGGGCCCACTAGGACTTGAACCTGGGATTAAAGGATTTCGAGAGCTTAGGTCGCCTGTTTATCGGTGTGTGAGCTTTTGTACGGTGGATTGAATGAAATAAATCTATTTTGGAGCAAGCATCTAAAACTGCGTTGTTCCAAAGAGTTTTTAACTCACTACACCTACCGCCTCAACTTCAATGGAAAATCCATAGTGAAGTTCAGGTACAGGAACTACCGCACGGGCAGGCAAAGACTGGCCCGCCCACTCCTTATATATTTGGTTAAAGCTAGGCCAATTACTGATACTGGTAATGTATACGCGCACTTGTACTAATTGGGCTACGCTGCTGCCAGCCTCTTCAAGTACTGTCTTCACATTTGATAATGTTTGTTTGACCTGCTCCTCAAAACTAAGCTGATTTAGAAGCTCGCCTGAAGGGGTGATGGGTAGTTGGCCGCTTATAAATACCAAACCACTTGCGATGCTGGCATGGCTATAGTGTCCTCCTGGAGGAGCCATGTTGCTAGGATTGAGTTGCTGCATCTCTTGAGGAATCTTACTGTTCAATTAAATCTCCATTGTTTAGCACTACCAGCCATAGAAACGCTGCCAAGTAGCTCCTACTTCAGGCATACCTCCGTTGCTTATGACAACGGCGTGGTACTCAGGAAACTGCGCGCCAGTAGCGCAAGCATGGTTAGGCAGTATTCTCAATTGCGTTCCAATCGGGAGCCGGGTGCTGATGTCTTCTTTAGATTCAAGGCCAGTCGTGCTGATAATCCCATGTTCCTGGTTTGCGCTGCTGAGTTGAAAGTCAGTAAGTAATGCTCCA
>CANHLB010000167.1 GCA_947461335.1 Burkholderiaceae bacterium
AGAGCCAAGATAGTAGAGTGCAAACGGTGAGCAGTCGCTTTGGGCGCATGCTTTGATTAAATGCTGATGAGACAAATCTGCCTGCCCGGTATTGCCAGCAATATAGGCTAGAAATTCATGGGCTTGGGAACTGTCAGGGTTTGAAAGCAGCACCTTTTCCAGGATCTCTTTTGAGGCTTCAAAGTCTCTATTTTGAAATAGGGCGATAGCACTATCGAGGGAATTGCCGTCAGAAGCACTCATGTTTTTCATTGGATTATTCTAGCGCCGCATGAATTTTTACTTTTTGGCCGGGCTTTGAAATGCAGCTTAAGTAAAAGCAGTATCTCCAAAAACCAAAAAACCCCTTGTTTATCAAGAGGTTGTTGGTTGCGGGGGCAGGATTTGAACCTACGACCTTCGGGTTATGAGCCCGACGAGCTGCCAGACTGCTCCACCCCGCGTCTGAGACTCAAATTCTACCATTTTTTGGGGTCTCCTGTCGAGGTTTTCCTGCTGTAGATAGTGAAATCAGGGGTTTTTGAATCAATAATTATGGATTTCATGGGCTCACATAAGGAGTAACATATTGCGACACAACATTGCGCTAGGGTTTTTTAATGTCAGTAAGTAATCCTGAGTTTTCAGAATCATCCTTATTAAGACCTGTGGAAGTTTCACGTGAGCACGACCCACATAAAAAAGGTGCCTCTGTTTCTTTGATGTTTGCTGCTATTGGGATTGTGTTCGGCGATATTGGAACAAGTCCTTTATATGCACTCAAAGAATGTTTCAGCGCCGAGCACGGCATCCCTTTTTCAACAGATGCTGTCTACGGCGTGATCTCAATGGTGTTTTGGGCTTTTGCGATTGTGGTGTCCTTGAAATACGTTTTGTTTGTGATGCGGGCAAATAACCATGGTGAAGGCGGAATCTTGGCGCTGATGGCTCTCGCATTAAGAACCGCACCATCTGGCTCAAAGCGTTCTTTGCTAATCATCATGGCAGGCGTTTTTGGAGCCTGCATGTTTTATGGTGATGCAGTGATTACTCCCGCTATTTCAGTGTTATCTGCTGTTGAAGGTTTAGAGGTCATCTCCCCAGACTTAGTACGCTATGTCATGCCAATCACTATCTTTATCTTGGTAGCGCTCTTTTTGATTCAGAAAACGGGTACTGATGTTGTAGGCAAGCTTTTTGGGCCGATCATGATGCTCTGGTTTATTGCGATCGGTTTGATGGGGATTCATCAAGTGGTTCAGAATCCTGCTATTTTTGCAGCGGTTAATCCGCTATTCGCTATTCGCTTTTTAGTTGAACATTCTTTGCAGGGCTTTATTGTTCTGGGGGCAGTCTTCCTTGTGTTGACAGGAGCTGAAGCTTTATATGCCGACATGGGCCACTTTGGACTTAAACCTATCAGAATGGGTTGGTTCTTTATCGTGATGCCTTGTTTGTTACTCAATTACTTTGGGCAGGGGGCAATGTTCTTGAGTCATCCAGAGACTATCAGTAACCCATTCTTTTTAATGGTTCCTGATGTCTTTGTATTGCCATTGATTATTTTGGCTACTTTGGCAACGGTGATCGCTTCTCAGGCAGTCATCTCCGGTGCTTTTTCAATGACTAGTCAGGCCATCTTGTTAGGCTTTATGCCGCGGATGAAAGTGCTTCATACCTCTGATAGAGAGATTGGGCAAATATATATGCCCTTAGTCAATTGGGTTTTATTGTTTTTGGTTATCGTAGTTGTGCTTGCATTTAAGAAATCTGAAAATTTAGCTGCAGCATATGGTATTGCAGTCACTACCACGATGATTATTACCACCTTCTTAGCTGCGATTGTGATGCGCGTCGTATGGCGCTGGAATACTTTTTTGGTCACTTTAGTCATTACTGCTTTTTTGGTAGTCGACTTCGCATTCTTAACCGCAAATCTTCTGAAAATTCTAGAGGGCGGCTGGTTCCCACTGCTTTTAGGTGCAATCTGCTTCATTGTTCTAATGACCTGGTATCAGGGTCGTCAGATATTGAGTCAGAATGCCAAGAACAATGGCATAGAGCTTAAGGGCTTTATTGATGTATTGATGCTGCATCCGCCTCATCGCGTTGAGGGGACTGCGGTCTTTTTAACTGCCCACGTTGATTACTTGCCAGTATCCTTTTTGCATAATCTGAAACACAATCACATACTGCATGAAAGAGTCTTTTTCTTAAAAGTCAGTATTTGGGATGTGCCTTATGTAAAAGATGAGGAGCGCATTACTTTGCGTGACCTAGGAAATGGAATCTATGTAGTACGTGCAGTGTTTGGTTTTAACGAAACGCCAGATGTGGGACGCATCATTGAGTTGATTGAAGAATCTTCAGGCCTGAAGTTTGATTTAATGGACACCTCATTTTTCTTATCACGCGATACGATCGTTTCAACTGCTCTCCCTGGCATGGCTTTGTGGCGGGAAAAATTATTCTGCTGGATGTATCAAAATGCCGGCCGTCAATCTGACTTCTTTAAAATTCCAGCAAACCGTTTGGTTGAGCTAGGAGCGAAGGTAGAGATTTGAGAAGACTTGCTATCCGCTCGAAAATATTCTGCGGAATATTTTTAGTAGTTTGCTCTTTCAGTAGCTTAGTCTTGGGCACGCCAGCCGAGGAAGCCGAGCTTGAGAAGTTAGACAAAATCGAGCAAGAGCTTGAATTGCAACGTGACTGGGCTAAATATCGCTGGGGCAAAGCTTCTTCTGAGTGCTATCAGAAGTATTGGGTGAATTCTTGTCTTAGGAGTGCTCGTGCAGAATATCGCAAAGAGATTGATCCGATTCGGGAGCAAGAGGTTGCGCTACATGAAGTCCAAAGAGGCTTACGTAAGAGTTTGAAGGATCAAGAGGATATTAAGCGCGCTGCTGAGAGGGCTTCACCTGAAAAAGCGGCAGAGCGAAGTGATAATCAGCGTCAGTACGATGAAAAACAAAAAGAGGCGGCAGCTCGGGCCGCCGATCTAGAGCAGCGTCGCAAGGATGCGCCAAAGCGAGCGCAAGAAAACAAAGCTGGTACTCAACTCGATTAATTTTTTACATTTTATTTACTAGGTAAACTCTTGGCTAAAGTCAAAACGATTTATATTTGCCAGTCCTGTGGTGGCACCTCCGCTAAATGGCAGGGGCAATGCCCATCTTGCCAAGCATGGAACACCCTAGAAGAGGGTTTACCTGAAACTACTTCCAATGCACGCTTTCAGGGATTAGCTCAATCACTTCCAAGACAAAAACTCTCTGCTATTAGCGCAGTAGATTTGCCTCGCTTTAGCACTGGTGTTGAAGAATTTGACCGAGTTTTAGGAGGCGGCTTAGTTCCGGGCGGGGTTGTCCTTCTGGGGGGCGATCCTGGTATTGGTAAATCCACCTTGTTATTACAAGCTTTGGCTGAAATGAGTTCTGCCGGCATGAATGTTCTCTATAGCAGTGGCGAAGAGTCTGCTGCACAGATTGCATTACGAGCAAAACGCATTGCATTAGATGCTCCTCAATTAGAAGTCTTGGCCGAAATTCAGCTAGAGAAGCTGCTTTCGATTATGGATACCGTTAAGCCCCAAGTTTTGGTCGTTGATTCAATTCAGACTTTGTATTCAGAACTACTCAGTTCAGCTCCAGGTTCTGTAGCGCAAGTGCGGGAATGTGCTGCGCAATTAACTAGGGCAGCAAAATCGAGTGGCATCTGTGTGTTGATGGTAGGTCACGTCACTAAGGATGGCCATTTAGCAGGTCCTCGTGTTCTTGAGCATATTGTCGATACTGTTCTGTATTTTGAGGGAGATACGCATTCCTCATTTCGTTTAGTTCGGTCAATTAAGAATCGTTTTGGCGCTGTTAATGAGTTAGGCGTATTTGCAATGACCGAAAAGGGTCTACGCGGCGTTGCTAATCCATCGGCTATTTTCTTATCGCAACATGAGCAGATGGTACCTGGCGCCTGCGTGTTAGTAACGCAAGAGGGCAGCAGGCCACTTCTCGTGGAAATTCAGGCACTAGTAGATACTGCTCACGTCCCAAATCCACGTCGTTTGGCAGTTGGGTTAGAGCAGGCTAGATTAGCGATGCTCTTAGCGGTTTTGCATCGCCATGCAGGCATTGCTTGTTTTGATCAAGATGTTTTTCTCAATGCAGTAGGTGGAGTAAAGATCTCTGAGCCGGCGGCTGACTTGGCAGTCTTATTGGCAATTCAGTCCTCCATTCGTAACCGCGCTCTTCCTAAAGAACTCATCGTATTTGGTGAAGTTGGTTTAGCTGGAGAGATTCGTCCATGTCCTCGTGGACAAGAGCGTTTAAAAGAAGCAGCAAAACTTGGTTTTACAGTGGCCATCATTCCGAAAGCCAATATGCCTAAAACAAAGATTCCGGGGCTGAGAGTGATTCCGGTAGAGCGGATTGATCAGGCAATTGCAGCCGCAGCTGACTTGACTTAAATAATGTGCTTG
>CANHLB010000168.1 GCA_947461335.1 Burkholderiaceae bacterium
ACCAAGCTTGCTTGAAACTGTTCGGCCAGCTCGATGGCGGTGGGCATAAAACTTACTTGAGACTATTCAAAGCCTTGATGACATCATCAGTTACGTCAGCCTTAGGACTAACATAAGCAGCTTCTTGAACAATGACATCAATTTTTCTTTGCTCGGCAATTTGCTTGAGAACTAAGTTTGCTTTTTCAGCGATCTTAGCCCGCTCTTCAAATGTACGCTGATTGAGGTCCTCAGTGAACTCACGTTGTTTACGTTGCAATTCACGATCTTGCTCAGCTAATTCACGTTGCCGGCGAATACGCTCTGCTTCATTCATCACTGCGCCATCACGATCAAGCTTTTCAGCTGCCGACTTGATTTTTTGCGCGCTGTCACGCAAATCATTTTGACGCTTACTAAATTCATTTTGCAAGCGAGTTTGCATTGCTTTAGCCAAATTAGACTCATTAAATACTTTTTCTGAGTTAACTACTGCTACGCGAGTTCCCGCGTCTTGTGCAAACACATGAGAGGCTGACAAAGTTGCAATGGCTGCAACTAAACCAAATTGAATCCATTTAGAAGATTGTGCAAACTTCATAAAACTTTCCTTGAATAATTAAAACGCTGTACCCACTTGGAACTGCAATCGCTGGATATTATCCGTTGGTTGAGATTTATAAGGAATACCATAGCTAAACTTGAGCGGCCCTAGCGGTGATATCCATGATATACCCAATCCATAGGAATACCTCAAGACCAGATTGATATTCGTCCCAAAAGCATTACCACCATCAATAAAAGTAAACATTCGCAAGGTTTTATCAATTCCTGAACCTGGTACTGGGACGGTATATTCAACGTTAGTCACAATTTTAGACTGGCCACCCGTTGGCTGATAACTCAAAGTATTGTTATTAAAGTACTGGGGGCCCAAAGATCCAGGAGAATAGCCGCGAACCGAGCCAATACCACCTACATAGTAGTTTTTAGTAATTGGGAATGGATATTTTCCATATGCCTGTCCATACCCGACTTCACCGTTAAATGACAAAATGTTTGCTTTGGTAAATGAGTGGTACTTTTGATACTGGCCGTAGATACGATAGAAATTCATATTAGCCAATGGAGTTCCAACCTCACCTGATAATTGTTCCAAAGATCCCGTTGAAGGAATCAATGCACTATCACGACCATCGCGTGCCCAACCTACTGTTACAGGAACGTTATAGGTATTTAAAGTTCCTGGATACCCAGGCGCAGGCACTCCATAATCCTGCGCATAGTTCAAATACGGCTGGGGCGTATTAGAGGTGGTCTTAATTTGGAAAGCTTCAAAACCCGTTCCAAAAAACACGCGATCAACTTCCGTGTATGGCACGCCAAACTTAATGTTAGAGCCCACAGACTTAATTTGATAATCAGGATCACCGACGTAATACAGCGGCTTTGATGATCGATAGTAAAGATCGGTATAACGACTGATACCATCCTCAGTAAAATAAGGGTCATAGTTAGATAAGGTTAAGCTCTGATTAATCTTACCTATTGCGAAATTTAGACCAACAGCTGTACCCGTTCCAAAAGCATTATCTTGGTTAACGCCTGCGGACAGAATCAACTTTTCTGTGGAAGAATAACCAGCACCAAGGGTTACGGCCCCCGTTGGCTTCTCAGTTACCTTCACGTTCACATCTACTTGATCGGGTGAGCCAGGTACATCCTCAGTAGTGATATCAGTCTCAGTGAAATAACCCATTCGACCTAAACGCTTTTTGGACAAATCAATTTTGTCACTATCAAACCAGGAACTCTCAAACTGGCGCATCTCCCGACGGATCACGAGATCGCGGGTTTTTGCATTTCCAGAAATGGCAACCTGACGAACATAGATACGACGACCTGGGTCTATAACCAATGTCAGGTCAACTTCTGAGGCATCGCGACGAATATCGGGCTGCGGATTAATGGTTGCAAATGCATAGCCATATGAACCCAATATCTCTGCTATTGCCTTAGTGCTTTCAGTTAACTTTGCAGAAGAAAAAGTATCTCCTGGCTTTAAGACCACTAATTGCATTAATTCAGCTTCCTTACCCAAAGTTTCACCAGCCAAACCAATGCCCTTCACGGTGAACTTATTACCTTCGCGAATGCTAATAGTGAGGTAGACGCCTTTTTTATCAGGGGTAATAGAAACCTGGGTGGATTCAATCACAAACTCAAGGTATCCACGGTTGAGGTAGTAAGAGCGAATGTTCTCTAAATCAGCAGTCAGTTTTTGTTTAGAGTACAAATTATCTTTGCTATACCAAGACAACCAACCACCAGTCTTTAACTGCATTTGGCTATTGAGGGTACTTTCGCTGAAAGCTTCATTACCAATAAAATTGATTTCCTGGATTTTGGCAACAGGCCCTTCATCAATATTGAAGTAGATGGCTACTTGATTGCGCTCAACTGGAGTTACGGTAGCTACGACTTCAGCTGCATACATGCCCTTGCCGACATATTGACGTTTTAATTCTTGCTCGGCCTTATCAATCAGAGCCTTATCGTAAAAACGAGCTTCAGCCACACCAACCGTCTTTAATGATTTTCGAACGATCTCCTGATCAAACTCTTTCATCCCCGTAAATTCAATGCGGGATATAGTCGGGCGCTCTTCCACAATCACAATCAGGACATCACCTTGCGCCTGAATTTGGACATCTCTAAAAAAGCCAGTGCTATACAAAGCTTTAATAGCCTCGGCACCTTTTTCATCTGTAAAAGTTTCACCTACTTGTACTGGTAAATAACTAAATACCGTTCCAGGTTCAACACGCTGCAAACCTTCTACACGAATATCTTTCACAACAAAAGAATCTGCCGCATACACGTTCAAACTGAGCCCGAAAGACGCAATCAACAAAAGCTGAGCAAATAGGCGGAGAGGAAAGCGGAGAAGTGAGGTCAGAAAATTCAAGGCGAAAAATAGCGTTGTAAATCGTTAAACAAGGCCAGAAGGGACACGGAAATCAATAAAAGAAAGCCCACTTTCTGGAACTGCTCTTGCATCAAAATCGAAATCCGCTTACCAGCGACCAACTCCCATGCATCATACAGTAGCTGCCCCCCGTCAAGCATGGGAAAAGGTAGTAAATTGAGCAATCCGATGCTAATGCTCATCAGTGCTAAAAATGCGAAAAATGGTTGCCAACCAACCTGAGCAGACTTACCTGCCATATCAGCAATACTTAAGGGGCCCCCGAGCTGTTTTAGAGATGTATTTCCGGTAAATATTCCAGCCATTAGCCTTATAGAGACCTTGGTAATCACCCAAACCCTTTTTGAAGCAAAAACTAGGGCATCCAAGGGGCCTAATTTCAACTCTGTCCACTGGGAGGTGGGTAGCAATTGCGGCCAAATTCCTAAAGCCTGCATAAGGTCTTTATCAGGGCTCATTTTAGGTAAATCGGCTTCTGGAAAGATTTTGATGTAACTGCCGCCTTTAGAGGATTGAAGCTCAAGCGCAAACCCCTGCTCCCCAGTCAAAGCATCCAACAAGTTCCATCTCAAAGCATTCCAGCTGGGAACTTCCTCAAACCCCTCAGAAAGAGGCACAGAACTAGTGCCAGAAAGAGTTTGCCAACCGGTAATACGATCCCCCTTCATCACTCCTAATTTTTCAGCCACAGAATTCTCTGGTGGAGCTTGCAAGATAGCGGGTAATTGCGGAACGCCAGAGACATAAATGACGGCAAATAAAACCATGGCTAAGAAGAAATTGGCGAATGGTCCAGCCGCAACAATGAGGGATCGTTGCCAAAGTGGTTTTCTATCAAAAGCTTGGGACTCATCAGCTATAGAAATCAATTGTTCGCGATCCCGACCATCCAACAACTTGACATAACCACCCAATGGAATAGAAGCTATAACCCACTCTGTTTTATTGCCTGCAATATAAGTGAAAAGCGGTTTTCCAAAGCCAACGGCAAACCGAAGCACTCGCACACCACACAAGCGGGCAGCTAAAAAATGTCCGAATTCGTGAAAACTGACGAGCACGCCCAGTGTCACCAAAAACGCTAGAAGAGTAATAAGTGCCTGCACAGAAATGTCTACTTATTTTTTAAGTTAAGAACTGATAGCAGCAACAAAATCACGCGCTACTTTTCTAGCTTGCGCATCCGCATTCAAAATACGCTCTAATGAATCTGCATTACTGGTAGTAATAGCATTGAGCGTCTTTTCAACAATCACCGGAATTTGCAAATAAGGCATGCCTTCATCTAAGAAGGCTGCGACTGCAATCTCATTTGCAGCATTTAGAACAGTAGGCGCAGTGCCGCCTGCCTTCGCCGCATTAAATGCTAAAGACAAGCATGGGAAACGAACTAAGTCAGGCTCAGAAAAACTTAATGCTGCTAACTGCGTCAAACTTAAGGGTGCAACACCTGCTTCAATCCGCTCAGGCCAG
>CANHLB010000169.1 GCA_947461335.1 Burkholderiaceae bacterium
AGACATGGGTCGTAAACGTGTTGCAGTTCAGCAGTTAATAGCAGCGTATCGTAACGTCGGCAATCGCTGGGCAGACATTGACCCTTTGAAGCGCACTGAGCGCCCGGACATTCCTGAGTTAGATCCCGCTTTCTACGGCTTTACTGATGGCGATATGGATATCGTCTTTAATATCAGCAATACATTTTTCGGTAGAACCGAAATGAGCTTGCGTGATTTAATGCAAGCACTGCGTGAAACATACTGCGGCACGATTGGTGTTGAGTATATGTTTATCGCTGACCAAAAGATTAAAAAGTGGTGGCAAGAGAAGTTAGAGTCCATTCGCTCAAAACCCGCATTTGATGTCGATAAAAAGCGTCAAATTTTAGATCGTGTAACGGCAGCAGAAGGCCTAGAGCGCTACCTGCAGGCGAAATACGTGGGTCAAAAACGTTTCTCCCTTGAGGGTGGCGATAGTTTTATTCCTTGTATGGATGAATTGATTCATCAAGCAGGCGCCAAAGGGGTGCAAGAGATTGTGATTGGTATGGCTCACCGCGGCCGTCTCAATGTTTTAGTAAACACTCTTGGCAAAATGCCAAAAGATTTGTTTGCTGAGTTTGAGCATAAAGGTCCTGAAACATTACCCGCAGGTGATGTGAAGTACCACCAAGGTTTTTCTAGCGACATCTCTACACCAACTGGCCCAGTTCACGTTTCTTTGGCATTTAATCCTTCTCATTTAGAGATTGTCAATCCCGTAGTGGAAGGTTCAGCACGCGCCCGAATGGACCGTCGTGGGGATGTTTTAGGACAGCAGGTATTGCCTGTGCTGGTTCATGGCGATGCCGCCATTGCCGGTCAGGGCGTGATGCAAGAGACCCTGTCTATGGCAGAAGTACGCGGCTACTCCACCGGTGGCACAGTGCATATCGTGATCAATAATCAAATTGGTTTCACTACATCAGACCCGCGAGATTTGCGCTCGAGCTTGTATTGCACAGACATCATGAAGATTATTGATGCACCAGTCTTGCATGTGAATGGTGATGATCCTGAGGCTGTTGTATTAGCAACCCAATTAGCCATGGACTTCCGTACACAGTTCCATAAAGATGTAGCAATCGATATTGTTTGTTTCAGAAAGCTAGGCCATAACGAGCAAGACACACCCTCAATGACTCAGCCCTTAATGTACAAAATTATTGCTGCGCATCCTGGTACACGTAAGCTTTACGCAGATAAGCTTGAGGCAGAAGGGTCCCTTCCTCTTGGAGCGGGCGACCTGATGGTCAAGGAGTACCGCGCTGCAATGGATGCTGGTATACAGACCTCTGATCCGGTCTTGAGCAATTACAAGGGCAAGTTCGCAGTAGATTGGTCACCATTTTTGAATAAGAAATGGACTGATGAAGCTGATACTGCAATACCTTTGACAGAATGGAAGCGATTAGCGGAACGCGTTTCCAGCGTGCGTGAAGGCTTTAAAGTACACCCCTTAGTTGAAAAGGTATTAAATGATCGCGCCGCAATGGGGCGGGGAGAAATTAATATTGACTGGGGTATGGGTGAGCACATGGCATTCGCATCCTTGGTAGCGAGTGGCTATCCTGTTCGTCTATCCGGCGAAGATAGTGGTCGCGGAACTTTTACTCACCGCCATGCGGTTTTACACAACCAAAATCGTGAGAAATGGGATACCGGCGTTTATATTCCTCTGCGCCATATCGCAAAAGATCAAGCACCGTTCTTAGTGATTGACTCTATTTTGTCTGAAGAAGCTGTACTGGGATTTGAGTATGGCTATGCTTCGGCTGAGCCTAATACTTTAACTATCTGGGAAGCACAATTTGGTGACTTCGCCAATGGTGCCCAAGTAGTCATTGACCAATTTATCGCCTCTGGTGAGGTGAAATGGGGACGTGCTAATGGCTTGGTGATGATGTTGCCACATGGATATGAGGGTCAAGGCCCCGAGCATTCATCAGCACGTCTTGAGCGCTTTATGCAGTTATGCGCTGATACCAATATGCAAGTCATTCAGCCAACTACTGCATCGCAGATCTTCCATGTATTGCGTCGCCAGATGATTCGGCAGTTCCGCAAGCCACTGGTATTGTTAACCCCAAAATCATTACTCCGCAATAAAGAGGCAGCTTCTCCTTTATCAGAATTTACCAAAGGTAAATTTCACACGGTATTACCAGAGCGCGACGAGGCGATTGATCCTAAAGAGGTAGTCCGTTTGGTGATGTGTTCAGGTAAGGTGTATTACGACTTAGTAAAACAACGTGCAGAGAAGAAAATCACTGACGTAGCCATTATTCGCCTGGAACAGCTTTATCCATTCCCGCATAAAGCACTTGCTACTGAGTTAAAGAAGTATCCAAAAGTAGAAGAGGTCATCTGGTGCCAGGATGAGCCGCAAAACCAGGGCGCATGGTTCTTTGTGCAGCACAATATTTTGGACAACATGACTGATGGCATGAAGTTGGCTTATGCGGGACGACCTGCATCAGCTTCACCTGCCTGTGGATACGCTCATCTCCATCAAGAACAGCAGAAGTCTTTACTAAATGCGGCATTTGCCAAACTCAAAGGTTACGTGATTACGAAGTAATCATCGTCATACCTCAACATACATATCACTAGGATTAATCATGGCTATTTTTGAAGTTAAAGTTCCACAACTCTCTGAATCAGTTGCTGAAGCAACTTTATTGCAATGGAAAAAGAAAGTCGGCGACGCTGTTGGTCAAGACGAGATCTTGATTGAAATTGAAACTGACAAAGTGGTGCTTGAAGTACCGTCTCCTTCTGCTGGCGTAATTACAGAAATCTTAGTTGGCGATGGCGGCACTGTCGTTGCTGAGCAATTAATTGCAAAGATTGATAGCACTGCAGTGGCTACTTCAGCACCAGCCGCAACTACAGCAGCTCCTGCTGCAGCACCAGTAAAAGCGGCCCCAGCAGCTAAGGCCTCTGGTGCAGCTGCCGCTCCTTCTGCCGCAAAGATTCTTGCAGAAAATAATCTTAACGCTGGTCAGGTTGCTGGCTCAGGTCGTGATGGCCGTATCACTAAAGGCGATGCATTAAATGCCGCTGCCGGAGGTGCAAAATCTACTCCTATTCCAACGGTTTCAATGCCGATGGGTGAGCGCCCAGAAGAGCGTGTGCCAATGAGCCGCTTGCGTGCGCGTATTGCTGAGCGTCTTCTTGAGTCACAAGCAAACAATGCGATCTTGACGACATTTAATGAAGTGAATATGGCCCCGGTCATTGCATTACGTAATAAGTATAAAGATCAGTTTGAAAAAGTTCACGGTGTGAAGTTAGGTTTTATGTCTTTCTTTGTTAAAGCAGCAACTCATGCTTTGAAGAAATTCCCCTTACTCAATGCTTCCGTAGACGGCAATGATATTGTTTACCACGGTTACTTTGATATTGGTATTGCCGTTAGCTCACCACGGGGTTTAGTAGTACCAATTCTGCGTGACGTTGATCAAATGAATTTGGCTGATATCGAGAAGAAGATTGCTGAGTTTGGAGTAAAAGCTCGAGAAGGTAAGTTGTCGATTGAAGAGTTGACTGGTGGGACCTTCTCTATCTCTAACGGTGGGGTATTTGGCTCCATGCTTTCTACACCGATCATCAATCCACCACAATCTGCAATTTTGGGAATCCACGCTACTAAGGACCGTGCTGTCGTTGAAAATGGTCAAGTAGTAGTACGCCCAATTAACTATCTTGCTTTGTCATATGATCACCGCATTATTGATGGTCGTGAGGCTGTGCTTGGTTTGGTTGCTATGAAGGATGCCTTAGAGGATCCTTCACGTCTTCTCCTTGATTTGTAAAAGGGAAGAACATGAGCCAAGCTTTTGATGTTCTCGTAATTGGTGGTGGCCCTGGCGGCTATATCGCCGCAATTCGGGCTGCGCAACTTGGTTTTAAGGTTGCCTGTGCTGAATCGAATGCTTTTGATGACCCTAAAGGTGAGCCCCGTTTGGGTGGCACTTGCTTAAACGTCGGCTGTATTCCTTCGAAGGCTTTATTGGCCTCTTCTGAAGAGTTTGAAAAGATTGCTCATCACGCTGCCGATCATGGTATTAAGGTTGGCGCAGTCAGTATTGATTCGAAGAAGATGATTACCCGTAAGGATGACATCGTTACGAAGATGACAGGCGGCATTGCGTATTTATTTCGCAAAAACAAAATCACTTTGCTAAAAGGTCATGCTTCTTTTGAGAGTAAGGGTGCCGATGGCTATCAAATCAAAATTAATGGCAAGGATAAAGAGACCGTTACCGCAAAGAACGTCATTATTGCCACTGGCTCAAAAGCCCGCCATCTTCCTGGCTTGCCGGTAGACAATGTTTTGGTCTGCGATAACGAAGGTGCTCTAAAGTTTG
>CANHLB010000170.1 GCA_947461335.1 Burkholderiaceae bacterium
TTGCTTCATCATTTTTTGTCTCCTTAACTTGCTACTTTAATTACTTACTTTCACTACATTGATTGAATAATGGTAGCTTACAAAATAAACTAGCTCCATTAAGTTAGCTTAACGCCCAGCTTACTCTAACAAACCCTAAAGCGAATACTCTTATGAATTCTGCCTTAGGGGTCTCCTCCTTAATTCCCAATCAGGGTGCCATTAAACGGCCTACTGCCCGTGAATAATCGATTTCACCCTGCGTAAACTTCTCGTGATTTTCCTCAACTGAGGAAAGATCATACAAATAATTGACCATTAAGGCTGCAGATTGACGTAGCCCTTTACGGGATAGATCAGCAGACCAGTTAATTTGATGAAGCCTGGCGCCATTGCCCAAATGAAACTTCGCTACTGGATTACCAATCCGACTAGCTGAAACCAGTCCTAGATAAATGCTAGCCAAGCAAAGTAAGGCTGACTTTTCTTTTTCGCTTGCATTGTCTGGATGCCAACCAGAGCTTAAACGCTCAGGCCATGAACGCTTAGCAAAGCCTAGAGTTTCTAGCGCTTGTTCACGTGCAACACGCACCGCTGGCTTGAGATTGACAGGTGACTTTTCACCACCAAGTTCAGCGCCAGCAACAACCCAATCCATAAATCCAGGAATGGGTGATAAGGTAACAAATGTTTTTAGGCTAGGGAACTCTGCATGCAATTGCTCTGCAACGCGCTTAATCAAGAAGTTGCCCATAGAAACGCCGCGCAATCCAGGCTCACAGTTACTAATAGAGTAAAAGGCTGCCACTTTGTAATTTGACGTTTGGTGAACCGTCTCTGCTTTCTTATCCACTAAGGGCGTAATCACGGCTGGAATTTCTGGCAATAAGGCTACTTCAACGAAGATCAATGGCTCATTAGGTAACTGAGGGTGAAAGAAGGCAAAGCAACGACGATCAGGCTGTAAGCGGCGACGCAGATCATCCCAACCATCAATTTCATGGACGGCTTCATGCTGAATCAACTTTTCTAATATTTCAGCTGGCGATTTCCAATCAACGCGATGCATCTTTAAGAAACCAGGATTAAACCAAGATGACAGCAGATGACGTAAGTCAAAATCTACTGCTGCGAGTTCAGGTTGTTTATCTAATAACTGCAAGAGATCACGTCTCATTTCCACTAATGCTGCAGTGCCATTGCTGGCTCGATTTAGTCGACGAAATAGTTCTTGTCTTGGTGGCTCAGCCACACGTTGTAATTTGATGTAGTTGCGAGCACTTCCTTCGGTCGAAAAGTTTTGCGCTGCTGCCATCACTGCTGCAGGATCTGGATTGAGTTTCTCAAATAAAAATGTAAAGAATTTGGCATGCTGATCTTTTGTTAGCTTGCGATAGTTATGTATCACTTCATCAGCCATGCTGACAGCGTTCGATTCTCCGCGCTCAGAAATGAGACGGTTTACCGCGCCAGTAACGCGGGAGAAATATCGGGCTTTTGCTAACTTTTCAAGCATGAGGGTCTTTTCAGAAATACCGAGGACAAAAAAGATGAATCAATGTATTCCTGCTAAGACACCGAAATCCATTCAGATGGTGATTGTAACTAGAGCTTATAGGTATTGCTTAGAGTATTTACATTGTTGCAATGCAACATGAAAGCTTAGGCTCTAAGCCTATTTTATTTTTATGGGTTGGACTTTGATTTAAATGAAGTCATGAGGTAGATGCTAAACAGGATCATTGGCACACATAACCACTGCCCCATGGATAAACCCAAACCTAAAAGGCCCAAGAATGCATCTGGCTCTCGGGCATATTCTGCCAAGAAACGGCAGACGCCGTAACCTAACAAGAAGAGTCCAGATACTTGGCCTACTCGGCGTGGCTTACTAGCATAGATCCACAAAACAACTCCAAGCAAAATACCTTCGCCAAACAATTGATAAATTTGGGATGGATGACGTGGAATGTTATCGACCATTGGAAACACCATCGCCCAAGGAAGATCAGTAGGTCTCCCCCACAACTCTCCATTAATGAAATTTCCTAGGCGCCCAAAAGCCAAACCAAATGGTACCAACGGGGCGACTAAATCACTCACTACAAAAAAGGTAGTCTTGCGTTTTTTAGCACACCAGTACAGAGCAGCTAATACACCCAAAAGACCACCATGGAAGGACATACCTCCTTCCCAAATCTTCAAAATACTCAGGGGGTGCGAAAGATAGTAGTCAGGCATATAAAACAAGGTGTAGCCCAAGCGACCACCCAGTACTACCCCCAGAACACCTGCAAACAGGAGATCCTCAAGATCTTTATACGTCCAACCCAATGCTTGATAACGAGGCGTGCGAATTCTGAGTCGACCTAAAAGCAAAAACTGTGCAAAGGCCAGGAGATACATCAATCCATACCAATGAATCGCAAAAGATCCAATCCGAATTGCTGCTGGGTCAAACTGAGGATGAATCAACATGTCTACTGGCTTTTAGATTGATCAAAGTTATGAAGCTCATGGCCTAATTCGCGATACGCTTTAAAGCGCTCGCGCCCTGCAAGGCGCTCTGCTTCATTTACAGTCACAAGTTCAACGATTCTTGGGAAGCGCCCCACTAAAGCAGCAACATCTTTAGGCATCTGCATACCCAAATGAATCATGACATCAGCATGGGGAACGTTATTGAAAGCAGGCGAAGCAAAGTCATCTGTCAAAACAATCGGCGTCTCTGCCGCTGCTTCATCATCTATAAAACAATGGGGTAAAAAGTCAGTCTTAGAAAAAGTCCAAAGCAATTGATCTAACTTTTTTAAATCTGCTTTATCACCTACCATCACAATATTGCGAACTGGCTCACCTTCAGGGCTTGCGCTCCAAATTTTTCGAGTTAAACGACAAGCGTATTCCAGCTTATCATTCACGTTGCTATGAAAATCAATTCGGGCCATAGAGATGCTGCTTATTTCCGCTCAAGCAAAAAGTTCACCAATAAGGGTACTGGGCGTCCGGTTGAGCCTTTAGCAACTCCACTCTTCCACGCAGTTCCAGCAATATCGAGGTGAGCCCATTTGTATTTTTCTGTAAAACGCGACAAGAAACAAGCTGCAGTAACACTACCTCCAGGTCGGCCACCAATATTAGCGACATCAGCAAAATTGGATTTGAGTTGTTCATGGTAAGCAGCGTCTAATGGCATGCGCCATACCGTATCTAAAGAGGCTTTACCTGCTTTAGTTAATGCATTTACCAAATCTTCGTCATCTGAAAATAAACCACTATGTACATGACCCAAAGCAATCACACACGCGCCTGTTAGGGTTGCAATATCGATTACTGCTTTTGGCTTAAACCGTTCTACGTAGGTCAAGGCATCGCACAAAATCAAACGACCTTCTGCGTCAGTATTTAAAATCTCAATCGTTTGACCAGACATACTCTTGACAATATCGCCTGGACGAGTTGCTCGACCAGATGGCATGTTCTCGCAAGTAGGAACAACGCCAATAACATTTTTCTGAAGTTTCATTAGTCCGGCGGCATACATTGTGCCAAGCACAGAAGCAGCGCCACACATGTCGTACTTCATCTCATCCATCGCTTCGCCAGGTTTCAATGAGATACCGCCCGTATCAAATGTAATCCCTTTACCTACTAAAACAATGGGAGCCTCACCTGCTTTACCGCCTTGGTGACGCATCACAATAAATTGAGGGGGCGTTTCTGAACCTTGCGCGACTGATAAAAATGAACCCATACCTAAGGCTTCTAGTTGCTTACGCCCCAAGACTTCAACCTTGAGCCCTACTTTCTTGGCAAGGCCTTGCGCTGTCTTGGCTAAATAGGTAGGCGTACAAATATTGGGCGGCAGATTACCAAGGTCTTTTGCTAGGTGCATCCCTTCGACCATAGCCATACCCTCTTCTACTGCAGCTTTAAGCTCTTTTGCATAAGTGTTATTGCCAGCAAAGACTAAGTGCTTAAAAGTATCAGCCTTATCTTTGGCCTTAAATTTCATCGCTGGCTGACGTACTCCAAAACGGTAAGCTTGATCACCTGCATACTGAACAGTAAGACGTACTTCTTCTGCTATGAATTCTGTTTTATGAGCAAAGCTTGGTACATACCAAAGTGCATTTTCAATCGCGCCACAGCTAAGCGCTTTTAGCCCTGAACGCGCTACCTTAGAAAAGTCTGCCAGCGCATGTTTACTAGCATCGTTTAACTCACCCACACTCAATAACAAGACTCTTTTGGCTTTTACTCCATTTGCGGCCCAAGATGAATCCGCTCGTAATACACAGACTGCTGCTTGTTTAGCATCTAGATCGCCTAAGGTATTTGCCTGAGTGATGGCACCTCCTAGAAGTTGATCAAGCTCAGACAA
>CANHLB010000171.1 GCA_947461335.1 Burkholderiaceae bacterium
AGTCACCTCCAAATACTGTTTCTGGTTGATTTTTGGCAATCGGAAAATAAAAATGTCCTTCATAACGCACAACCAAAGGCTTGTCATTCGCAATAAGTTCAGCGCACATAGATAAACCAAATAGGATCATGAAGATCCATAAACTGGCGTAGCCAACGCGACTATGTTTAAAGCGCTGCCAACGATTCATGACCCGCCTCCAGCACCGAACTGAATGCGAGGATCAATATAAACATAGCAAAGATCTGAAATCAGCTTAGTAAACAAGCCAATCAAGGTAAATAAATACAAAGTACCGAATACCACTGGGTAATCCCTGCGCATAACGGACTCATATGAGAGTAAGCCAAGCCCATCTAATGAAAAAAGCGTCTCAATCAGGAGTGAGCCAGTGAAAAATGCCCCAATGAATGCTGCAGGAAAACCTGTTACCAGAGGCAAGAGTGCATTACGGAACACGTGCTTCCAAAGCACTTGTTTTTCAGTCAAGCCCTTTGCTCTGGCAGTCAATACATACTGCTTACGAATCTCTTCTAAGAAAGAGTTTTTAGTCAACATGGTGACAACCGCAAAACTTCCTAATACTGAAGCGGTGATTGGCAGAACTAAATGCCATAAATAGTCCATCACCTTGCCAATGAAACTCAGATCACTCCAGTTATCGGAAGTAAGACCGCGCAATGGAAATATCTGTAAAAAGCTACCGCCCCCAAAAATCACTAAGAGCAATACTCCCAAGACAAATCCCGGAATGGCATAACCCACCAAAATCATGCTACTCGTAACAGCATCAAAGCGTGAGCCATCACGCACTGCCTTCGCAATGCCTAGCGGAATGGATACCAAATAAGTGATAAAAAAGGTCCATAAACCAATACTGATAGAGACTGGTAGTTTAGAAACTACTAAGCCCCACACGCTTTGATGTTGGTAATAGCTTTGACCTAAATCAAATCTGGCAAAACGACTGAGCATCATGAAGTAACGCTCTAATGGTGGCTTATCAAAACCATAAAGTGCCTTTACTTCCTCTAAGCGTTGCGCATCTATACCCTGGCGTCCACGATAAGTAGCGCCAGCGCCAGAAGACTCAGTACCGCCAACTGCCGCATCACCTTTACCTTTAAGCTCTAATACCATTTGCTCGACTGGGCCGCCTGGTACAAACTGCACCACTGCAAAAGTCAAAGTCAATACTCCCAGTAGCGTTGGGATCATGAGTAGTAAACGCTTGAATATGTAGGCGCGCATTTGTCCTTGCATTATTTGACCTCCTCTTTCCACCAGTTTTGCATAATCCAGGGCTCAGCTTGGTAATACAAAGGCGGCTCTGGGTAACGCATTTCTTTGCGAAAGGCTACTCGGTGAGTTGGGTTGTACCACTGTGGAACTACGTAATAACTATTCCACAGAACACGATCAAGCGCTCTGCAAGCAGCACGCAACTCTTCTCGATTTTGGGCTTTAGTAATCTCTTCAATTAAGGCATCAACGACAGGCGACTGAATGCCGATGATATTGTCAGATCCTTTCTCTTTAGAAGCTTGACTACCAAAACGATCCCATAGTTCATTGCCGGGATTTTGTGAATCTGGAAAACGGGTAGTGGTCATATCAAAGTCGTATTCATCCATACGCTTTTGATACAAGGCAAAATCACTTGTGCGAATATCTAATTGAATACCCAACTTTTCTAAGTTACGACTGTAAGCAGAAATCACTCTTAAGAAGAATCCTCCGTTTTCCACCATCTCCATGCGGAAAGGCTCACCCCTCTCATTCCGCAAAGCGCCATCACGGTACTGCCAGCCAGCATGCATTAATAGTTCGCGGGCTTTCTTTAAATTCTGACGCAGGCTATCGGGTGACTTAGTTGACGGCGGTGCTGGCATAGGGCCAAACACCGCATCAGGAACCCACTGCGGATATTTAGCCTTCAGTGGTTTTAGTAATTTCAACTCTGCTTCAGTGGGATTACGCGGACCATCAAAGTTGGCACTCAAGTCACTATTCGTAAAGTAGCTGTTGATACGACCATATTGATCAAAAAATATTTGACGGTTTAGCCATTCGAAATCTAAAGCTAAACCTAGTGCTTGACGAACACGCGCATCCTGAAAAATGGGTTTACGTATATTCATAGCAAAGCCTTGCATACCAGCACCGTTATGATTGATGAATGCCTTCTTAGATAAAGTACCGTTATCAAACTTAGATCCGACATAGCCCTTTGCCCAAATCTTGGCGCGATATTCAACGATGGCATCAAACTCACCCGCTTTAAATGCCTCGAGACGAACAGCATCGTCGCTATAAAGTTTATAGAGCACACGATCGAAGTTATAAAAACCCACGCGTACATTTAACGGCTTACTGAGTTGATCAGCCCAGTATTTAGGGTTACGTTTATAGACGATCGATTTACCGGCTTTAAAAGATTCAATCAGGTACGGGCCACTACCCACTGGGGCTTCAAACGCAAGTTTGTCAAAGGGAATCATCGTGCCATCGGCTTTCTTTCCCCAATTCCGAGAAAAGATTGGTAGTGTTCCGGCTAAAATTGGCAGTTCGGTATTGTTGTTTTTAAAATCGAAACGCACAGAACGATCGGAGAGCACTACTGCTTCTTTAATGTCTGCGAAAGTAGTTTTGTAACGAGGGTGAGCTTTGCCACTCATCAAGGTATCAAAACTATATTTCACATCTGCAGCCAAAACTGGTGAGCCATCTGAAAACTTTGCTTCAGGACGAATCCGAAAAGTGACCGACTTATGATCTGCTGCCACTGCAATATCTTCAGCTAGCAATCCATAAATACTCGACACCTCATCCGCACTACCTTCAGCCAAAGATTCAAACATCAAATCAATACCAGGAGCAGTAACACCTCGTAGAGTGTATGGATTGAACTTATCAAAACTAGTTCTTTGACCAGGGTTAGGCAAAGTGAGGGTGCCACCTCTAGGCGCATTAGGATTAACGTAATCAAAATGAGCAAATCCATCGGCATATTTTGGTTTGCCGTACTGAGAAATTCCCTGAGCCGCCTTCACGGGGTTAGCAATAAGCCCTACTAGCAGGGCTAGAAGCAAGAAATGGGCAAATTGGCGAATGGGGTTTAAGGTAGGCATATATGCAACAATTGTAGATAGCTAATCATATTTGAAGCAAAGGACACAACATGGGCTTTCTCTCCGGCAAAAAAATCCTCATTACCGGCCTCCTCTCTAACCGCTCTATCGCCTATGGTGTCGCCAAGGCATGTCACCGCGAAGGTGCTGAGCTAGCCTTTACCTACGTAGGTGAGCGCTTTAAGGACCGGATTGTGGATTTTGCAAAAGAATTTAATACCGAGCTCATTTTTGACTGTGACGTTGGGAGCGATGAGCAGATTACAGCCCTCTTTAAGGATTTAGCTAAATCTTGGCCACAGTTTGATGGCTTTGTCCACGCGATTGGTTTTGCTCCTCGCGAAGCGATTGCTGGAGACTTTTTGGATGGACTTTCCCGGGAGGGCTTCAAAATTGCCCATGATATTTCTGCCTACAGCTTTCCTGCGATGGCAAAAGAGGCTTTACCAATGTTGCGCGATAAATCTTCATTACTCACTTTGACCTACTTAGGTTCAATAAAAAACGTCCCTAACTACAACACAATGGGTTTAGCCAAAGCTTCCTTAGAGGCATCTGTACGCTACCTCGCTGGATCGGTTGGCCCTAAAGGTATTCGTGCCAATGGTATCTCTGCTGGCCCAATTAAAACATTGGCTGCCTCTGGCATCAAAGGCTTTAGCAAAATATTAGAAGCAGTTGAAAAAACTGCGCCCCTACGTCGTAATGTCACGATTGATGATGTTGGTAATACCGCTGCTTTCTTGTTATCTGATTTAGCCAATGGCATCACTGCTGAAATCATTTATGTGGATAACGGCTTTAGCCAAGTGATTGGCGGAATGGAAGACATTTGAGCGTTTCCTTACGTGAGGCCCTGAAATTTTGGGCCAAACTGGGTTTCATCAGTTTTGGTGGGCCCGCAGGACAAATCGCTGTCTTGCATCAAGAGTTAGTTGAGAAGCGTCGCTGGATTTCTGAGCGGCGCTTTTTACATGCCCTGAACTACTGCATGTTATTGCCTGGGCCAGAGGCTCAACAGCTCGTTACTTACATTGGCTGGCTGATGCATCGCAGCTGGGGTGGCATTCTGGCTGGAACCTTATTTGTACTACCATCCCTATTTATTTTGATTGCTTTGTCTTGGGTTTATTTAACTTTTGGACAGGTGCCATGGATTGCTGCAATCTTTTTTGGCATTAAACCTGCGGTCGTCGCCATTGTCTTGCACGCAGCCGTTCGTATTGGTA
>CANHLB010000172.1 GCA_947461335.1 Burkholderiaceae bacterium
CATGCAGAGTGGGATGCGGATCTACCGAGCTACATGATGTATGAGTACTTTACTAAGCTAGAAAATGCACCATACAAAATCATGCTGCAAATTAGCGAGGGTACTCACACCATCATTATGGAAAAGAACCGTATGCTGATGTTTGCAGGAGTGCAAGAGTTTTTAGATAGCAGCTTCAAGCCGGAGAAGTAACTTTCAGGAGCTTAAAAATACATCGGCATTAACCTAGGAAATTATTCATCCACGATGGTGTTTCGTAATACGCCAATGGATTCAATTTCGATTTCACAGATATCTCCAGGTTTCATAAAAACCGGGGGTGTTCTTGCGTAACCTACACCAGCAGGCGTGCCGGTGATCACTATATCCCCCGGCTCTAAAGTCATGCATTCAGAAATCAATACAATGGTTTCCGCAACACCCCATAAGAAATCTTTTGTATTGGCGTTTTGCATGACTTGGCCATTTAAGCGAGATTGAATATTTAAACCATCACATCCCAGGGGAAGTTCATCTGGTGTCACAAGCCAAGGGCCGAATGCACCAGTGTGATCAAAGTTCTTGCCAATAGTCCACTGAGTGGTTTTGCGTTGGTAGTCTCGAATGCTACCGTCATTAAATATACTGTATCCAGCAACACAATCTAAGGCATTTTCTAAGGTACAGTGACGTGCCTTTTTCCCAACAACAAAAGCAAGCTCTGCCTCGTAATCGAGTTTGTCTGAAACCTGAGGTCGTACAATAGGGCTTAAATGCGCAGTCATCGAGCTGGGGCCACGCATAAAGAAACTAGGGTACTCAGGTCTTGCGTTACCGCCTTCTTTTGCATGGTCAGCATAGTTCAGTCCCATGCAGACGATTTTTCCTGGTCTTTCGATGGGAACCTTGAAGCTTATATCGTTTAATTTGCTAGTAACTGCATTTGCATTTGCAATCGCTGCACGTGCGCGATTTAACTGCTCTGGGGATTGAATAATGTCTTGTAAGCTATTGTGTAATAGCGGGTCGGTGGCGCAGAGATCAATAAAATGATCTTTACCATCTTTTAAAAGTGCTCCAACACTCTCAACCCCATTCGGACCCTTAAAGCCAAATAGCCTCATTTGATTATCTCCAATTTAATCGGTTCATTTAAAGTCGTTTCTTGCTTCGCAGTATAGGTCAGTCTTTATGGCTACTAGGAGCTGTTGCAGCCCAGTCTAATTGACCCAATTGGAGTTAAAGTGTGATAACTTTCTATTAGCCGTTTTAAAACACTATGACCCACTAGAAAGCATAAAGATAGTATGGAGACACCAAGCAAGCAGATCAATGGCGGTCAGATACTGGCAAATGCATTAGTAAGACAAGGCGTGGACTTAGCCTTTGGAGTTCCTGGTGAGAGTTTTTTACCCCTATTAAACGGCCTTGTAGATCACCCTAACTTTCGGTTTATTACTTGTCGCCAAGAGGGAGGCGCTGCCTACATGTCTGAGGCCTATGCAAAGTTGACCGGCCAGCCAGGGGTACTGATGGTCACACGCGGACCTGGCGCTTCAAATGCCATGATTGGCATGCATACTGCTTATCAGGATGCGACCCCAATGCTTTTGCTAGTTGGCCAAGTTGGCACGGATATGGTGGAGAGAGACGCCTTTCAAGAAATTGACTATCGTCGCATGTATTCAGAATGTGCAAAATGGGTTGGTAGTATTGATCGTGTTGATCGCATCGATGAATTTGTTTCTCATGCATTTCATGTGGCTCAAGCAGGGCGTAAAGGCCCTGTTGTTTTAGCTCTACCTGAAGACGTGTTGTATATGGCAGGACAAGAAAATCCTGTTAAGAAAGCACATATAGTTCAGCCAGGCTTAGATACCAAGCAGTTTGATCTAGCGATGAAAGCTTTTACATTAGCTAAGAGACCAATGATCATTACTGGCGGCGGTAATTGGAACAGTAAGGCCTGTGAAGATTTACGCATTTGGGCAAATAGAGAAGGCGTCCCCATTGCCACGAGCTTTCGGTCTCAGGATGTGATCGATAACCTAGATCCGGCGTTTGCTGGTGACTTAGGGATAGGCGCTAATCCAGCTCTAGTAAAACGTATTGAACAGGCAGATACTCTATTAGTCATTGGTGAGCGGTTAGGCGAGATGACTACTGCAGGTTACACCTTGCTTTCCTTACCTCAAACTCAAAATATATTAATTCAGGTGCTGTCCGGGCCAGAAGATCTGGGTCGGGTATATCGTCCAGACTTTGCTATCAATTGCAGCCCAGAGAATTTCTGTGCAGTGCTAATGAATGTGAAGATGAGTGATCAATATGATCGTGCAGCCATGAATGCAGCGCACTCTGAGTATTTAGCATTCTCTAGCCCAGTAACAGTTCCTGGTGATTTGCAATTGGCACACATCATGAGTTCATTACCAAACTTAATACCACGCGACGCCATTGTGACCAATGGTGCAGGGAACTTTGCTACCTGGGTACATCGCTTCTATCCTTATGGGGCTCATAAAACCCAATTGGCCCCTGCAAATGGATCCATGGGCTATGGTTTGCCAGCAGCCATTGCTGCGAAGATCACAAATCCAGAAAAAGTAGTCATTGCAGTTTGTGGTGATGGTGATTTCATGATGAATTGCCAAGAGTTAGCAACTGCAGCCCGCTACGACGCCTTTCCAATTGTCTTAGTGGTTAATAATAATATGTTGGGAACTATTCGAATGCATCAGGAAAGGGAGTTTAAGAAACGCGTCATGGCGACTGATCTGACAAACCCAGATTTTGTAAAGTTTGCCGATAGCTTTGGGATGCCTGGCTTTAGAGTCACTAAGACCGAAGAATTTGCACCGGCATTTGCGCAGGCACTTGCTAGTAAAAAAGGCGCCCTAATTGAACTGGTCTTGGATCAAGAAGTGATTTCACCAAGTAAATTACTGTCTCAATTAGGGAAGTGAGAAATCAGTAAGAAATCAGTCAAAAGATTAATCTACCTTCGCCCCAGAGTCTTTAACCACCTTAGTCCACTTAGTAATTTCATTTTTAATAAAAGTGGCAAATTGTGCAGGCGTGTTTCCAACTGGCTGCGCACCCATGGCTAGATATTTTTCTTTTACTGATGGGCTATTAATAGCGGCCATCAATACCGTGCTATCTTTATTCAAAATATCTGCAGGCATATTGGCTGGTCCAACTATCCCAAACCAAGAGGTCGCTTCATAGCCTGGTAAGTTTGCCGCTTCAGCAATCGTTGGTAAGTCTGGAAACGCAGGAGAGCGTTTTGCACTTGTGACTGCCAATGCTTTTAAACGACCAGAGCGAATAAAATTGATAGAAGAAGGTAGGTTGTCGAACATGATGTCAACATTGCCGGCAATGAGGTCAGTTACTGCTGGGGGGCTGCCTTTGTATGGCAGGTGAACCATATAGGTTTTCGTCATCGACTTGAACAATTCTCCCGCCATATGGATCGATGTGCCATTACCACTTGACGCCATATTGACCTTGCCAGGATTGGCTTTTGCATAGGCAATCAAATCATTCACACTATTGATATTGTTCTTGGCAGCAAACTCAGGATTTAAAACCAAGACATTGGGCAACTCTGCAACTAGAGAGATTGGCGTGAAATCTTTAATAGGATCAAAGGGCAGTTTTCCACCACCTTGGGTGTAGAGAGGAAGATTAATGCCATGTGTACCTACAGAAGCCATGAGCCAGGTATAGCCATCGGGAGGTGCTTTGGCAACGATTTCAGCGCCAATGTTTCCACCTGCACCAGGTTTATTATCAATCACGACATTCCACTTGTAGGCAGTTAGAAGTTCATTTTGAAGTGGCCTCGCAATGTTGTCAGTTGCGCCTCCAGCCGGAAATGGAACAACATATCGTATCGGCTTATTGGGGTAATCTGATTGGGCAAAGCTTGATTGGGCACCGCATGTTAGCAGGGCTGAAAAAACCATGATGAACTGAAATACTGGGCCCATCGCATTAAAAAGCTTAGCTTGAATCATTGCCATCTCCTATTGATTAAATCATTCTGAGGATGATTTTTAACAGTCTAATTTAAACATACCAAGCTAATTGTTAGGAAGGGTTTTATGGCTTAAAAGAAGCCTGAAAATGAAAAAAGGGCCTAGATTGCTCTAGACCCTTCATATATCTGGCTCCCCGACGTGGGATCGAACCACGGACCAACAGATTAACAGTCTGCTGCTCTACCGCTGAGCTATCGGGGAATAAGCCGATATTATAGCAATATGAAGTCA
>CANHLB010000173.1 GCA_947461335.1 Burkholderiaceae bacterium
GTACTTGGGTACGACAAATAAGGAAATACCTTTTACCCCCTCAGGCGCATCTGGGGTACGAGCCAAAACAAGATGCACGATATTTTTTGCCATATCGTGCTCACCATAGGTAATATAAATTTTTGTAGCAAAAATTTTATAAGTGCCGTCTCCTTCTGGCACAGCACGCGAGCGCACCATTGCTAAATCTGAACCCGCCTGTGGTTCAGTTAAGCACATAGAACCAGTCCACTCACCAGAAATCATCTTTGGGACATAGCGTTCTTGTAACTCTGGACTTGCAGCAGTCAGCAATGCCTCAATGGCACCATCGGTTAGCATTGGGCACAAAGCAAATGACAAGCTAGCAGAGTGAACCATCTCAAAACAGGCAGTGGCAATGAGCTTTGGCAAGCCTTGCCCGCCGAACTCAGTTGGATGAATAACCCCTTGCCAGCCAGCCGCAGCAAATTGCTCAAAAGCCTCTCTAAAACCTGGGGTTGTAGTAACAACACCATCTTTCAAGGAGCTTGGATTTTGATCACCAGGCCAATTGAGCGGCGCGATGATGTCTTGAGTAAATTTTGCAGATTCTTCTAAGATGGCTGGGGCTAAATCCACATCAGCTCCTGCTTCTGCATAAGAAGGATAGGCAACGACATCTGATAGCCCCGCTAGCTCATTCATCACAAACAACATATCTTTGACAGGGGCTACATATGGCATTACAACTCCTCTTTATTCATAATGGCTATGCAATAGCAATGAATGGCTAAATGAAAATATTCCTAGCCTAGCGCTTTAGTGAGCTCAGGTACTGCAGTATTTAAATCAGCTACTAAGCCGTAATCAGCAACACTAAAAATGGGCGCCTCAGGATCCTTATTAATTGCTACGATCACTTTAGAGTCCTTCATTCCTGCTAAGTGCTGAATAGCGCCCGAGATACCAATGGCAATGTATAGCTGTGGAGCAACAATCTTTCCTGTTTGCCCAACTTGATAATCATTTGGTACATATCCCGCATCAACTGCAGCGCGAGAGGCACCTAGGGCAGCACCCAATTTATCCGCCAAAGGAGCAATCAGCTCTTGATACTTTTCCCCAGAACCAAGACCTCTACCCCCAGAGACAATAATCTTGGCAGCAGTTAGCTCTGGACGATCAGACTTGGTCAGATCACGACTAACAAAGGAGGATTTACTGGGGCACTGTGCAGCAGCTTGTTTTTCTACTGTGGAAGAACCTCCGGTTCCAGCAACGGGATCAAAGCCAGTGGTTCTGACAGTAATGATTTTGATTGGATCGACCGATTGCACAGTAGCAATGGCATTACCAGCATAAATAGGACGCACAAAAGTATCAGTACTCACAACTTTAGTGATATCAGATAACTGAGCAACATCTAACTTAGCAGCAACCCGCGGCATCACATTTTTACCATTTGCAGTTGCAGGCGCTAGAAGATGGCTATAGTTTTTTGCAAGCGCAAGAATTTGTTCGGCCAGGGGCTCAGCCAATTGATCCGCTAGACTAGGAGCATCTATTTGAATCACTTTGCGTATCCCAGCAATTTGTGCTGCCGCACTTGCAGCAGCATCAGAACCACTCCCAGCAACGAGGACATCCACCTCAGGAGAGCACTGCATAGCAGCTGCTACTGTATTCAGAGTGGCTGCCTTTAAAGATTGATTGTCGTGTTCAGCAATAACGAGGGCAGCCATTTAAATTACCTTTGCTTCATTTTTAAGTTTATCTACAAGGGCCGCTACATCAGTAACCATAACGCCAGCACTCCGCTTGGGCGGCTCTTCAACCTTGAGGGTTTTAAGGTGTGGAGCAATATCAATACCCATCTCTTCAGGTTTCACAATATCGATCGTCTTTTTCTTGGCCTTCATAATATTTGGCAATGTGACGTAGCGTGGCTCATTGAGACGCAAGTCAGTAGTAATCACGGCAGGCAATGACAGGGCGATTGTTTCTAAGCCGCCATCCACCTCACGAGTTACATTTGCCTTGCCATTCGCTATAACTACCTTAGAAGCAAAGGTGGCTTGTGGAATATCCATCAGACTTGCCAACATCTGGCCGGTTTGATTGCTATCATCATCAATCGCTTGCTTTCCGAGAATGATAATTTGCGCAGATTCTTTTTCAGCAAGTGCTTGCAGAATCTTTGCTACAGCTAAAGGTTGTATGTCAGCGTCAGTCTCTACTAGAACTGCACGATCAGCGCCGATAGCTAAAGCAGTTCTTAAAGTTTCTTGGCATTGCGTAAGACCTACTGAAACTACTATTACTTCACTAGCAATACCAGCTTCTTTTAAACGTACTGCCTCTTCTACAGCGATTTCATCAAAAGGGTTCATGCTCATTTTGACATTTGCCAAATCAACACCAGAGCCATCAGACTTCACTCGAATTTTGACGTTGTAATCAACAACTCGTTTTACTGCAACTAAGATCTTCATCAGGAATTCTCAATATTTATATACAAAAATGTAGGTAACTATCTATTTTATCCGCCCTAGCAGTTCATCCCTAAACATCAATGGCAGTGGCTGAGCCAGCCTGCTTGCGTAGCTCAAACTTCTGAATTTTGCCTGTTGAGGTCTTAGGCAGCTCACCAAATACGATCGCCTTGGGCACCTTAAAGCCTGCCAAATGCTGCTTACAGTGCGCAATAATCTCAGCGGGAGTTACCTCTATACCAGGCTTGATTTCTAAGAAAGCACAGGGAGTCTCACCCCACTTTGGATCAGGCTTAGCTACAACGGCTGCAGCAATCACAGCAGGATGACGATAGAGTACATCCTCAACCTCAATTGAAGAAATATTTTCTCCACCAGAAATAATAATATCTTTACTGCGGTCTTTGATCTTGATATACCCATCTGGGTTCATGACTGCTAAATCACCCGAATGAAACCAGCCTCCCCCAAATGCTTCTTTGGTAGCTTTGTCATTCTTAAGATAGCCCTTCATGGCGATGTTGCCTTTGAACATAATCTCGCCCATGGTTTCACCATCAGCAGGAACCGGTTTCATCGTTGCTGGATCAAGAACGTCAATCGCTTGTTGCATGTGATAACGCACACCTTGACGCGCATTTAAACGAGCACGTTCACCAATATCTAAATCATCCCACTCATCCTGCTTCACACAAATTGCTGCAGGCCCATAGGTTTCAGTCAAACCATATACGTGAGTTAAGTCAAAGCCTAGCTTTTCCATGCCTTCAATAATGGAGGCTGGGGGCGCAGCACCAGCGATCAAGCCCTTTACGCCTGTGGGTACGCCGACCTTTATTTCGTCAGGAGCGTTCACAAGGAGGTTATGAACTATCGGTGCGGCACAGTAATGGGTCACGCCATACTCTTTAATTGCTGCAAAAATGTTTGCTGCATCTACGCGGCGCAAGCAAACATTAATCCCCGCACGAGCTGCAATAGTCCATGGAAAGCACCAGCCGTTGCAATGAAACATCGGCAAGGTCCACAAATAGACCGGGTGTTTATTCATATCCCAGTCAAGAATATTAGAGACAGCATTAATAGCTGCGCCACGATGGTGATAGACAACCCCTTTAGGGTTGCCCGTAGTTCCAGAGGTATAGTTCAAGCAGATAGCTTGCCATTCATCTGCGGGCACCTGCCATGCAAACTGCGGATCTCCTTCTGCTAGCAATTGCTCATAAGTCAATTTTCCTAGACGCTCACCTGTGACATTAAATTCTTTTTCCTCTACATCAATCACCAAAATATCTCGGCCACTTTCTTTCTGAGCAATCTCTAATGCTTTCTTCATTACTCCTGAAAATTCAGGGTCAATAATGACCACCTTAGCTTCACCATGATTGAGCATGAAGGCAATCGTTTCAGGATCTAGACGAGTATTTAAAGCATTGAGAACAGCACCTGCCATCGGAATACCAAAATGGGCTTCTACCATTGGAGGAGTGTTTGGCAACATCACGGCAACTGTATCCCCCAAGCCAATGCCATGCTTTTGTAAGGCACTCGCAAGGCGGCGGCAGCGTTCATCAGTTTGCTTCCAAGTTTGTTGTAACTTGCCATGAATAATGGCAGTCTTGTTGGGATAAATCTGGGCAGATCTCTCTAAGAATAAGAGTGGAGTAATTGGAGTGTAGTTAGCTAAATTACGATCTAGCCCCTGCTCATA
>CANHLB010000174.1 GCA_947461335.1 Burkholderiaceae bacterium
GGTTGTGAAATCAGCTTATTTTACGAAGCTAATTTTGGCAAATGCGCTGTGGTTGTGGATAGACTCAAAGTTCTCAGCCTCAACCACAAAGGATCTGATACGCTCATCAGCCTTTAGATGCCCCGCCACATCACGCACTAAATCTTCCACAAATTTAGGATTGCTATAAGAGTGTTCGGTAACCCACTTCTCATCGGGACGCTTGAGTAAACCCCACAATTCACTAGAAGCTTCACTCTCTGCAATATCCACGAGATCTTCAACTGTCATTTTGGCTTGTGAGTCGAGCACTACATCCATTGTGACGTGTGAGCGTTGGTTATGTGCACCAAACTCAGAGATCTCTTTAGAGCACGGACATAAACTCATCACCGGCACTTGAGCACGTAGCCCAAGCTCAATATCCAAATTACCCGATGGATTTTGTTTAGCTGATGCCATCCATGTCACTTCGTAATCCATTAAGCTTTCCACGCCAGATACTGGTGCTGCTTTTTTAACGAAGTGGGTGTAAGAAAACTGCACATGACCTTCTTTAGCATCGAGCAAAGGCAACATATCGCGCACTAAAGCAATCACCGTCGTGCTATCAACAGCCATTTCTTGTTTTTGGAGAAGCGCCATGAAACGCGACATATGCGTTCCCTTAACATGAGCAGGTAAGGCCACATCCATCTCAAAAGTTCCCACTGATGGAAAATCTCCCGATGCACTGCGAATCGTTAAGGGGTGACGCACCCCACGAATGCCCACACGCTCAATCGGCAAGGCGCGCTCATCCAAAGTGGATTGCACGTCAGGCATTGCACTGGCTTTTAGAAAAGCGGGATTCATGTCATTCATGGCTCTATTTTCAAGCAAAACGGGCTTATTTGCCCACAAGTAGTGAATTTATTGTTAATACAGCCGGAAAACGCTTTTTAATAGAGTTTGCAATACCTTCAACATCAAGGCCACACTGGGTCATCAGCAGGTTGTAGTCGCCATGTTCAATAAATTGATCTGGAAGGCCTAGCTGCAAAAGGGGTTTATTAATTCCCATACTTGAGAGCGCCTCAAGACAAGCGCCACCAGCACCACCAGCAATTGCACCATCCTCAATCGTCACTAAATAATCGTGATTCTCCGCCAAGGATTTCAGTAGATCAAGATCTAGTGGTTTTACAAAACGCATATTGGCAACAGTAGCGTCAATGCCATCTGCAACTTCCAATGCAGAATACAAGAGAGTGCCGAATGCAAAAATTGCTAGGCGATGACCTGTAGGCGCGTTAGATTTACGTCGAATCTCGCCTTTACCCAAAGGTAGTGTGCGGAGTTCTTTAGACGGAATTGTCCCAACACCTGAACCACGTGGATAACGCACAGCGCTTGGATGCGGCTGATGGAATGCAGTTGTCAGTAGATCGCGGCACTCTGCTTCATCTGCTGGCGTCATCACCAACATATTAGGAATGCAGCGTAAGAAGGGGATATCGTAGGCGCCAGCATGCGTTGCACCATCAGCACCAACCAAACCAGCACGATCTAATGCAAATAAAACTGGCAAATCTTGTATGGCCACATCATGAATCAGCTGGTCATAAGCACGTTGTAAGAATGTGGAATAGATAGCTACAACTGGCTTCATACCTTCGCATGCCATCCCAGCTGCAAACGTGACAGCATGTTGCTCAGCAATTCCTACGTCGTAGTAACGCTTCGGAAAGTTTTTCTCAAACTCCACTAAACCAGAACCTTCACGCATCGCCGGTGTAATACCAATCAAGAGCGGATCTGCTTGTGCCATATCGCATAACCACTCACCAAATACTTGGGTAAAGGTTTTCTTAGTCGCTGCAGCTTTCTTAACACCCTCTGCAGGGTTAAATTTACTTGGACCGTGATAGAGCACAGGATCCGCCTCAGCCAATTCATAGCCTTGACCTTTGCGTGTCACCACATGCAAGAACTGAGGTCCACCACCTTCTAAGGCTAGACGGCGCACGTTCTGTAGCATCGGAATTAAGGTATCAAGGTCATGACCGTCAATGGGGCCAAAATAGTTGAAGCCAAACTCTTCGAAGATGGTTGAAGGTGAAACCATCCCTTTGGCATGATCTTCAAGACGTTTAGCAAACTCACGCAGCGGAGGGGCTATGGATAAAACGCTATCAATACCTTTTTTTGTAGCTGAATAAATATTGCCACTGAGCAATCTCGCAAGATGCCGATTAAGCGCCCCTACCGCAGGAGAAATCGACATATCGTTGTCATTCAGAATGACCACTAAAGGTAAGTCTTCATACACACCCGCATTGTTCATGGCTTCAAATGCCATACCACCTGTCATAGCACTGTCACCGATAACCGCTACAGCTACATGAGGCTCACCCTTGGTTTGGAATGCACGCGCCATACCCATCGCAGCAGAGATACTGGTCGATGAATGCCCAGTGCCGAAGGCATCAAAGTCACTCTCAGAGCGACGTGGAAAGCCTGATAAACCCTCGAACTGACGCAGGGTATTCATGCGCTCCCGACGGCCGGTCAAAATTTTGTGAGGGTAGCTTTGATGTCCTACATCCCAAACGATGCGATCGTCAGGAGTATCAAATACATAATGCAAGGCGATCGATAGCTCCACTGTTCCCAAATTGGAAGAAAGATGTCCGCCTGTTTTTGAAACAGAATCTAAAACAAATTGACGTAACTCATCAGCCAGCGCGGGCAATTCTTCGCGAGTCAACTTTCTTAAGTCTTCAGGAGAATTGATGGAATGTAAAGTCATTAAATTGATTTAATCTGTATTTATTTAGCTCTATTAACTACTAAGAGAGCTAAATCTTTTAACGCCACTGCCTTAATACCAAAGCCGTCTAAGCTGGCAATTGCAGTTTCTTGTAACTCTTTAGCCTGCTTCTGAGCATAGTCTAAACCCATCAAGGTCACATAGGTAGGCTTATTCGCTGCCGCATCCTTACCTGCTGTTTTTCCAAGTGTTTGGCTGTCTGCAGTTGCGTCGAGCACATCATCGACAATCTGAAATGCTAAACCAAGAGCAGTTGAATATTTTTCTAATTGCGCCATTTGACTAGTATTAAGATGGGCAGCGAGACCCCCTAGCTCAACTGCGCAGGAAAGTAAGGCGCCCGTTTTCATAGCATGCATTTGCTTTAAGCCAGCCAAATCTAATTTTTTACCGACACTCTCTAAATCAATTGCCTGACCGCCGGCCATGCCTCGGGATCCCGAGGCAACTGATAGAGCGGTAATCATTCGCAAGCGCACGTCTGCATCACATGGTGCATTTGCTAAAACTTCAAATGCGCGTGTTTGCAAGGCATCACCTACCAGAAGCGCAGTTGCTTCATCAAATGCCTTATGGACTGTCGGGCGACCACGACGTAAATCATCGTCATCCATACAAGGTAAGTCATCATGCACTAATGAATAAGCGTGTATACATTCGATCGCAACGGCTGCTGAATCTAATGCCTGCGCTTTGGCGTCGCCAAGAGAGCCCGCCGCATAAACCAGTAAAGGTCTAATACGTTTACCGCCACCTTGCGCTGCATAACGCATCGCCTCGTGCAAACGATTAGGAATAGTTTGCGCAGAATCGAGCAAGCCATCTAAGGCTATTTCGATTCGCTGTGAGTGAGAGTTAAGCCACTCTTGAAATTGGAAAGCGGCAGTCATCAAGCCTCAAAAACACGGACTTGTTGTTCAACTTGAGCAAGCACGCCCTGGCAATGTTTTAACAATGCAGCGCCACGTTGATAAGCTAAAAGGGTTTCTTCCAAGGAGAATTTTCCTGACTCCATGTCAGAAATCAGCTTTTCAAGCTCTTTGACAGCCTGCTCATAGCGTAAATTGGGGTCAATTTGGATCTCAAGACCGGGTTTTTGACTTTCTGACTTCTTTGCTGGCATAAGCGCATTCCTTGGAATTTCCCACACTGATAGCCCTATATATTAAAGCGAGATGACCCTCAGATGGGTATAATTCCTCCCTTCCTTTCCAATATCGATCCGTCGATGGTTGGATTGGTTATTCCGCTTAGCTTCGGCTGACGTTTTCGGGGGTGGGGAGAATGACTAATCTGGCTACCGCGCAGAAGCTTGCGCCGTCCAATCTGCAACTGCCGGTTTCGGCATATTTTGACGCTGA
>CANHLB010000175.1 GCA_947461335.1 Burkholderiaceae bacterium
ACCTCGCGTGCCATAGGAATAGAGGCTTCAGGAACGCCAATTCCTTTTGCAACGATATCGCAATCAGCATCTGTCAAACCAAGCACTGGATCAACAAATACTTTAATAATTTTTTCTGGATGAGATGCAGCCACTTCTTCAATATCCATGCCGCCTTCGCTAGAGGCCATAATCACATTTTTTTGTGTGCCGCGGTCAGTAACAATGCTGAAGTAGTACTCTTTTTTGATATCAGCGCCGTCTTCGATCAAGAGGCGGTTAACTTTTTGACCTTCTGGTCCTGTTTGGTGAGTCTTGAGTTGCATGCCCAAAATTTCAGAAGCATATTTTTTCACGTCGTCCATACTTCTTGCCAACTTGACGCCGCCGCCTTTGCCGCGTCCTCCTGCATGAATCTGCGCCTTAACAACCCATACTGGACCGCCAAGTTTTTCTGCGGCTTTGATAGCCTCATCCACACTGAATGCAGGAATGCCGTTAGGAACAGGCACATTAAATTGGCGAAGAAGTTCTTTGCCTTGGTACTCATGAATTTTCATAATGACTCCGAAACGGTATCTTTTTTAGCAAGTACTGAGGATTAATAAAACCGATGCTGCCTTAATCTCATGCTTACTCTTGAAATAGCTAAATTAGCCAAATTTGAATAAATGCGAAGGGCTTGACCGACTCCATAAGTCTATCATGCTGCAACGCGGCAATCGCCCATTTTTAATCCGTAATTGCCCTAGTCGGGCTGCTTACCGCCGATGATCTTAGCCACAACCTCAGAACCAAAACCCTTAGAGGCCAAGAAACGGTACTGCCGGGCTCGCTCTTTCTGATCCAAGGCTTTGACCCCATATTTCCTGAGCCAAAGATCATAAGCCCTCTGAAATTCTGTCTCCTTTAGTGCCCCAACCACCCTAGCAGACTGTTTGGGGTCAACTCCAGCCCTTTCAAGCTCATCAACAATCTTGCGCATTCCATAACGCTCACTACGACGACGAACTAAAGCCTCTGCAAAGCGCTCATCAGAAAGCCAGCCCCTAGCTTCAAAATCATCTAAAACTGCCTGAATCTGAGAGTCCCTTGACTCTGAAGTGTGCTCTGTCTGCTCGCCACCCAACTTACCCCACCGCGCCTCTGATTCAGATAATTTTGCGGCCAAGCCCTTACGGCTATATTCCCGAAGAGACAAAAGGCGCAAAGCCCGAGCTTTGAGACTCGGGCTTTGCTTGATTTTTCTACTACTTACTTCTGACATCGAATTATTCGACTTCCTCTTCTTCGCTCAGCACATCAGTGACAACAGCAGTACCAGATTTAACGCCTAACTTCGCACGAATTTTCGCCTCGATATCTTTAGCAATCTCTGGATTCTCTTTAAGGAACTCGCGAACATTATCTTTACCTTGACCAATGCGATCCCCGTTGTAGCTATACCAAGAACCTGACTTCTCAACCAGATCAGCCTCGACACCCATATCAATGATTTCGCCTTCTCTAGAAATGCCAGCACCATACATGATGTCAAAAATCGCTTCGCGGAATGGAGGAGAAACTTTATTCTTAACAACCTTCACACGGGTTTCATTACCAACAACTTCATCACCCTTTTTGATGCTACCAATACGGCGAATATCCAAGCGCATAGAAGCATAGAACTTCAGTGCATTACCGCCGGTAGTGGTCTCTGGAGAGCCAAACATCACACCAATCTTCATACGAATTTGGTTAATAAAGATCACTGTTGTGTTGGTACGCTTAATGGCACCAGTCAACTTACGTAAGGCTTGACTCATCAAACGCGCCTGCAAGCCTGGCAAAGAGTCGCCCATATCACCTTCAATCTCAGCCCTTGGTACCAAAGCAGCAACTGAGTCGATGACGATCAAGTCAATAGAGCCTGAGCGCACTAAAGCATCTGCGATCTCTAAGGCTTGCTCACCAGTATCTGGTTGAGAAATCAATAAATTATTGACGTCTACACCTAGGCGTGAGGCGTACTGAACATCTAAAGCATGTTCAGCATCGATAAACGCACAAGTGCCGCCAAGTTTTTGCATTTCTGCAATAGCATGCAAAGTTAATGTTGTTTTGCCAGATGATTCTGGGCCGTAGATTTCAATCACGCGCCCACGTGCAATGCCGCCAACTCCCAAGGCAATATCTAAGCCAAGTGAACCGCTCGACACTACTTGAATATCTTGGTTAATTTCAGCATCGCCCAATCTCATGATTGAGCCTTTACCAAATTGCTTTTCAATTTGCGCTAAAGCTGCTGTTAACGCTTTTTGCTTGTCTCCACTCATTCCCTCAAATTCTGAGGAGGCTGATTTTCTTTTCTCATCCATGGCCATTTTTGATTCCTTTTCGCTTTATGTGGGGCTTTTTCCCGGAGTTTTATCTACTGTTTCACAACTTAGAAGTTACTGTATATAAAAACAGTACTATTTGCAAGCGACTTTTTAAAGGAATTTACGGATTTTTTACTAAGGCCTGTTTGACAGGGCTGTTATCCCAGTAGAAAAACAACGGTATCGCGACACCCCAGACAATACTAATAAGGATAAAACCGGTCATTTGACCTCCAGAACCCCATCCTCCAGCCCCCATCCGAATTCCAGCCTCATAGGAGAGTGGACCGCAAATGGCTCCCAAAATAGCCCCCAAAATAGGTCTACCACGCAACCAAGATAAAGAGCCATTAATGGTAGTGGCCACTAACACCCAAAGGGTCCACATCCATAAGGGAGATAAATAAGGTGAGGGCCAGTCATCCTGGAAGTCTAAATAGCCCAAATACATGATTACGCTATCCGTCACAATTCCATAAAGGAGTGCCTTTGATAGCAAGCGAAGCGACTCTTTCGGCTCATCAAGATGCCAAATATGAAAGGCTATATAGATCCAGGTGGCAAGAACCGCCCAAAGCACCTGCTTATTGGCCGCACCCAATACACAGGCAAACCAGCCTAGCTGAAAAAAGACGAAATTCCAAAATTTGGCCATAGGAAGATTCTAGCTAGTCTAAGAAAAAGGCCACTGCCGGTGGGCAATGGCCTTTGGATTTGGTGGCGAATCAGGGATTTGAACCCCGGACCTGCGGATTATGATTCCGTCGCTCTAACCAGCTGAGCTAATTCGCCGAACGTATGATTGTAGCAAATCCACCCTATTCTGTAATGGCTTGGCTTAGAAATCGTAATATAGGCAGATGAAAATGTATCTCCCAAGATTCCTGTTTTTGACCATATTGGGTTGTTTTATAGCTTCTAGCGCCATCGCGGCACAAATCTTCATTACTAACTACCCCTCAGAAGCCAACGCCAAGGTCTTTGTTACCAAGTATCAGTCAGAGGCTAACTGTATTGTTTATGACACGCAATATTCCAGTGATAACGAGCCAGGAGTGTGGTTCTATACCAAGTATAAAAGTGATGCGCGTGCAATCATCTACTACACCCAATACAAATCAGAAGCTGACTTGATCGTGTATTTTACTAAATACAAAAGCGATGCTCGCTGTCGCTATTAAAGATGAATGGCGCCTCAATGAGACTTCTTTCTATTTCTCTAGGTAAGGTTGCGCCGCTATTTGGCAATCATCATCCTGATTACAAATCTGTTGCTTCAGCGATTAGTAAAAAGAGCATTAGCACTTTAGAAAATCCCCTATCGGTTGAAATTGGCTCTCTTGGAGTAAAGGGCGATGAACAAGCTGATCTGACCGTGCATGGTGGACTAGAAAAAGCTATCTATGTTTATCCAGTCGAACACTATGCTTTCTGGAATGAACTCCTCACACGAGAAACTAAGAGGCCCACCGTTTTAGAACATGGTGCAATTGGTGAGAACTTCACCATAGAGGGCTTACTAGAAACAGAAGTCTTTGTTGGTGACAGGCTATTGATTGGTGATCTCGAATTTGCAGTTGTCAAATTGCGTGAGCCCTGCTTTAAATTCAATGCCAAGCTTGCCTATAAAGGAGCGAGCAAAGCCATGGTGCAATCCGGCTTTTGTGGCTGGTATTTACGCGTTCTCAAAACGGGCACTTTAGCTGCCGGCGCCCAGATCACTCTTGTTCCTGGAGCAAGAGATATTTCTAT
>CANHLB010000176.1 GCA_947461335.1 Burkholderiaceae bacterium
CCATAGAATCACCATCACCAGCGGTATTGAGCGCATCGTATTTACATAAAATGTTGCTATATAAACTAATGGTGGTTTTCCTGAAAGCCGCATGAGGGCTAAAAACGTTCCAACCACAATGCCGCCAACCGTTGCAATGACTGTGAGCTGCACGCTAAATACCAAACCCTTAAGAATGTAGTTGGTAAATAGTTCCCAGTTATAGAAACTTAAGTCTAAGCTCAACATAGGATTTCCATTTAGTGAGCCAAACTAGGATCGCTAGATGCTGTAATAAATCCGGGAATACGGCTGCGCTTTTCTATGAAAGCCATGACACGATTTACTGAAAAAGCAGAAAGAGCATAAAGCGCAGTAACGGCTAAATAAATTTCAACGCCACGAGAGGTTTCTTCTTGCGCCTGCATAGCAAATAAGGTGAGCTCTGGGACGGATACCGCAAATGCCACTGAAGAGTTTTTAACTGCATTCATGCTCTCGGATGTGAGAGGTGGAATCACAATCCGTAAGGCCATCGGCAAAATAATGTATCGATAGGTTTGCGTTGTTGATAAACCGAGGGCAGTCGCAGCTGCACGTTGCCCGCTTGGTAAAGACTGAATACCCGCCCGTACTTGCTCGGCAATCCGCGCAGAAGTAAAGAACCCTAATGCAATACTGACTAGCCAATACGATGGCAGCGCCTTTAAGGGGACAAAAAACGCTGGGATGACGTGATACCAAAGAAATACTTGAACGAGCACTGGGATATTTCTAAACAACTCTACCCAGGCTGTTGATAGGTGTACTAGAGCTCTGCTCAATCTGCCGGTGTTTGGAAGCGTGCGCAGTGTACCCATCACTGCACCAACAACCAAGGCAATAGCTAGACCCAAGCCTGCGACAGCCAAGGTCCAGCCCCAGGCCTTCATCAACCAATCTAAATAGCTAGGATCGCTATTTGTACCAAGTCCAAATAAAGCGGAGAAGCAGTGTTCAACCACTTCTCCGTCTAGGGTGTTTTTACAAAAAACACCCAAATCTAAAGCCATATACTTACTCGCCTAAAAAATGAATAAATTAAAAATGTTGCGAGCAATGCTAAATAGCTTTATTTCTTTTGCTGGTAATCTTCTGCTGGCCTGCTATTTGGGTTAGCCCAAGCATTTTTTGTTGCAGGAGATAGCTCCAGTCCAACAATAGTATTTTTAGGTGGAATTGGGGCAAGGAACCACTTATTCCACAATCCGGGCATTTTGTCGTTAGCCACAATCTTAGCAATAGCAGCGTTCACATCAGCCAAGAACTCTGGATCGTCTTTACGAACCATGATGGCGATTGGCTCAGTGCTCAATACTTCACCAACAATTTTGTAGTCTTTTGGATTCTTAGAATTGGCAATGTTACCGGCCAAAATTGAACCATCCATCACAAATGCGTCAGCACGTCCAGATTCCAATAACAAGAAGCTATCTGCATGATCTTTGCCATACACTTCATCAAAATTTACGTTATTCGCTTTTTCATGTTTGCGTAATAACTGTACCGAAGTTGTACCAGTCGTAGTGGCTACTTTTTTTCCTGCCAATTGAGAAATAGAATTAATTCCAGAGTTTGCTTTTACTGCAATACGAACCTCTTCCACATACAAAGTATTAGCAAAGCTCACATCTTTTGCTCTACTAGAATTATTGGTAGTAGAACCGCACTCAATATCAACAGTACCGTTTTGCACTAAAGGAACTCGATTTTGTGAGGTAACAGGCTGGTAATTAATACGCAAAGTGCTCATCCCCAACTTCGATTTAATATCATTGAGGATCATGCGACAAACTTCAACGTGATAGCCATCAAAACGGCTATCGCCAGTGGTGTATGACATAGGAATGGATGATTCACGTACGCCCATGGTCACTGCACCAGTCGACTTCATTTTATCTTCGGTGGCACTAGCAGCCTGAGATACGCTTGGAACCTGCAGCCCAAGGACAAAGACGCTAGCTGCAAATATCATCTGGAATTTATTTTTTTTCATTAAAGGTCTCACTATTAGTTCAGTTTTAATCGGGACAACTATTATCTCTCTATAGGCACTCTATTTAGATACTCTATTTTTTAATAACTATATATTAAATGCTAGTAACTTATTCCCTAAACTTACCCCCCATATAGGAGCATAGATAAGGGTTTCTACTAGTCCATACTTTTCTTAGGCTCAAGTTCAAAAAATTACACAAAATTGCTTATCGAAAATATCCAGCTTTATAACCCTCTTGTGGGCAGGTAATTGGTCCCTATAGCATTTAAACTCTCTTAATGAATTCACAATTTCAATTGATGCTAGGGCAAGCAATAGAGGCATTCCAAAATGGCAATATGCAGGGTGCTGAGAGCATCTTAAAAAGGCTACTACAGGTCGACTCAAAAAATATACCTGCACTGCACGTTCTCGGCCTCATTCGGGCCTCACAAGATAACCATGTAGAGGCCGTCAAATTTCTTAAAAAAGCAGCCTCACTGGAACCAGCAGACCCATCACTGCAATATAACTTAGCTAAGGCGCTATCAAATACAGGCAATGAAAAAGAAGCTTTAATCTTTCACCAAAGAGCGGTTAAGTTAATGCCCCAAAATCCAGAGGCTTGGTTAAATTTTGGGAAAAGTTTATTAGCCCTTAATCGCAATGAAGATGCTGTTGATACCTTCAATAAGGCTCTTCAAATTAATGCGCACTATCCAGAAGCCCTTCTTAACAAGGCTATAGCCTTTAGGAGGCTTCAAAAAGAGGATGAAGCACTTGCTTTAATAGATCAAGCGCTGAGCCAAAATCCAGAATTTTACGAAGGCTGGTTAAATAAAGCCATTTCCTTAAAGGCGCTAAAGAAGAATGAAGAGGCTCTAGCCTGCTTTGATCGGGCAATCAAAATCAATCCAGAAAAAAAGGATGCTTGGATCAGTGTCGGAGATACTCTTCTAGAATCTTTTCGCCTAAAAGAGGCTCTAGCATGCTATGAAAAAGTGATTGAGTTAGATGCCAAGTCAGCAGAGGGCCATCTTAAGCGGGGAATGACGCTGCAAAAAGTCGGAAATTTATCTGAAGCTTTAGCTTGCTATGAAAGGGCAATAGACCTTGATCCCACCAATCTAGGTTCATACACTTGCAAAAGCATCGTGCTCATTGAACTTAAGCAATATGAGACCGCATTAGCCTGCATCAATAAAAGGATTTCACTCAACTCAAATGTGGCTGAAGCCCATATTGATCGCGGCTCAGTACTAGAAAGCTTAAATCGATATACAGAAGCAAAAAGTTCTTTTGAAATGGCTCTTAAAATCGACCCAAAAAATGCTCAGGCCAAATTAGGCCTCGTCTTCAATTTTGTAGAGAGAATTCCGCCAAGCGTAGAAAAGACCGACTCAATGCGCCAGTCTTTAGCAGACGCCCTCAAAGAATTAAATAATTGGCTTAATGAGTCAACTCTTCCATTTGCCCACTATGCTGTTGGATGGCGACAGCCATTCTATCTGGCTTACAAAGAAATTAACAATAGGGCACTGATCTCCCAGTATGGTGAATTTTGTTATAAAACAATGCAGTGGTGGCAAAGTCAGCAGAATTTTTCAATTGGTCCGGCCATCAGTAAAGAGCGCATTAGAGTTGGCATCGTTAGCTCGTATCTATATGAACACTCGGTCTGGAATGCTATTTTAAAAGGTTGGATACAACATCTTAATCAAGATCTATTTGAAATTCATCTATTTTCTGTCAGTGGGTCTAGCGACGAAGAAACGATATTGGCAAAATCGATAGCCACTTCATTTACTGAAAATCTAGAGAATATAGAAGATTGGGTTAAAGCAATTCTAGAAAAGCAAATTGATGTTTTGATTTATCCCGAAATTGGTATGGACCCTTCGAGCTGCAAACTAGCAAATCTGCGATTAGCCCCTTTGCAACTAGCTACTTGGGGACACCCTGAAACAACTGGATTACCAACAATTGATTACTTTATCTCTGCTAAGGACTTTGAGCCCCCTAATGCCGACGACCATTACAGTGAAAAATTAATTCAACTCCC